>JAMWDF010000178.1 GCA_023818865.1 Candidatus Omnitrophota bacterium | reverse complement strand
GCGGAGAACAGACTACTCCATCCAGTCCCCAGTCTTTTCCCAGGCAGGCGAGGTTTTGCACCAGTTGTTTCAAATCAAGTTCTATCCCGGTGGTTCGCCAGTCATCTTCGGTCATGGAGGTAAGCACGGTCACTCCCAAGAGCCTTAGCTTACCGGCTGAGCGGTTTCTCCCTTCTATTGCCGCTTCTACCATTCGTTGGCCTCCCAGAAGGTGCAGAGTCAAAAGCTCAATACCCAATTCCGCTAATTGGTGCACCGTTTCCCCGACCACATAGGGGATGTCAAAGAATTTCAGGTCCAGGAAGATTTTTTTCCTTCGCCGCAACAATTCGTCTATTAAAGAAAACCCACAGGCAGTCAAGGCCACCGGTCCAATCTTGTAGTAGTCTATCAACTCATCCAGTTGCTCTACTAATTGATAAATAGTTTTTCTTTCAGGAAGATCAAGCGCCACGATTAGTTTGGGCATGGTTTCTCCTGCCGGTGGTTTCCAGAATGGTGACAATGCCTAAGATAGAGGCGGTATGAATAAGAATTAGAATCCCGCCAAGAAGGTCAAGATAAGGTAAAAGAAGTGCTCCTAGGCCAGTGCAGAAGCTTAACAGGAAAATAACGCCAACTGCTTGTTTTCTCGTTAGGCCAAGCTCCACCAGCCGATGAGAAAAGTGGTTCTTATCTGCTTGGAAAATTGGGAGTCTTCTTCTCCAGCGAATCCAGATAACCGAAAGGGTGTCAAAGAAAGGGACAGCGAAGACCACTAAGGGCGTGAAAAAAGGAAGAAAAGTTTGACCCTGGTCGTAATGGTAGTAGGTCAGAAGAACTGAGGCTGTACCGAGAAAGTATCCCAAAAAGCTACTCCCACTTTCCCCCATAAAAATTCTTGCCGGGGGAAGGTTATGACAGAAGAAGCCAGCGGTACTTCCCAGGAAAACAGCCAGAATAGCTGCCACGAAAAGCTGCCCGCGGGAAAGAGCGGCCAGCAGGAGTATCCCGCCAGAAACCAGAGCCACTCCAGAGCTCAAACCATCCATATTATCCAAAAGGTTGAAACTGTTCATCATCACCACCAGCCAGGCTACGGTCACCACAGCTGACCAGGTAATGTTCTCCATCAGCAGAGAAATGCGAATGCCAGCCGCAAAAATAATAAGGCTGCTCAGAATCTGCAGGCAAAGTTTCTGCCAGGCTTTCAGACCAATAATATCATCCAGAAGGCCGAAAGCAACCACCAGTAACCCACCAGACGCCACAGCCGAGAGCTTACCGCTAACCCTGAAAATGCCGGAAACATGTGGCTGGACAAAAGCAGGGACTACATTTAATCTGAGCAGGCTTAAAGCGGCAGCAATCGTCAGGAGGAATGATCCATAAATGGCTAGACCGCCTAACAGAGGTGTCGGCCAGGCATGGATTTTGCGCGCAGCTGGATAATCAAGAATTCCTAAAACCTTGGCTAATTTCTGGCAGGGAAAAACCAGAATGTAGGCTAAGCCTCCTGAAAAAACAAAAGTTGCCAGACAGATAGCTGACCACATGCTTTTATTTTAGCCTGGGCTGAGACCCAAGCGCAAAATAGTTGAACTTTTTTAGCGGAGGGGATACGACCCGAATTGGTGCCCAGCCTGGAGGAAAGCAAGGTAATTTTGTTCAATCGTAGGAGCCAAGGGAACAGAGGTGGGTAACCCGCAGCTAATCAGGATGAATCTTCCCTGTCGTCCGCCCTGAAGAATAACATCCTTTACTCTTTGGCTGATGTCTTCCGGGTCACTAAACTCCAGATCTTCAGCCGTCAACCCGCCCATAAGCACCAGGTTATTCCCAAAGACTTTCCTTGCCCGTAACACTGTATTTGGTGCTAGTTGAGTATTGGCTATAGGCTCCACAATATTTGGTTCCAATTTGAGAATAAGAGGGACCAGGGTATCCACAAACTCGTGCCAGTGAAAGCAGAGATAGAGCCGGCGTCCCGGCCGGCGTAAGGTTTCTATCAGTGCCCGGTCATATTGAATCACATAATCGCTGAAGATTCTTCTGATGTCCCGGAAATATTCTCGGGGCAGAGCAGGTGGAGTGACATACTCAGAACCCCGGATTCTGATGATGGCATTATCCAGGGTGGCTCCAACATATTGATAAAGGGGCAATAGTCTTTCCTGAACCTGCTCCAAAAGACGGGAAATTAACTGAGGTTGTTCCAAAGCAAATTTGGCTAAATCTCCAGGCGCAAACAGGGTACCGACTACCCCTAAGGGGTCAGGTAAGCGAACCACCATCATTCCCTGTTCGCCCAGTTGTTTTTGCTGCTGAAAAAAGTCAGACAAATCAGGACGATAAGGGGTATAAGGAAGAGAAAGAAACTTTTCTATGTCTGCTGTCTTTTCTATCCATGGCTTCTGGACCCATTCTATACTGCTGACTGTAGTTCTTCTGGCTACCCGGGTAAGGGGTCCCAACGGAGTTTCCACCGTAAGCGAGATAGTCCGAGAGATGGCGGTATCCTGATTCTCGGCTACCTTCAGGGTGACAGATTCTGGTGCGGAGAAAAAAAAGCCAGTTCTGGGCTGATAGAAAAAAAAGGTGTCCTGGAGTTGCCTGGCTGCTTCCAGTAACTGACGACAGGAGGGGTGTTGCGCCCAGAAACTGTTGGGGTCAAAGGGATTAAGGCGGTATAAGGACACCGGAACTCGGTCAGGAATTAATCCGGCCAGTACCCGACTGATTCGCTCCCGACTGGTCATAGAAAAGTCACCTGCCCATAATCCTGTCCATGCTGATGGAAGTGTGAATAAGAATGGTTTCTGGATAATACCGGTAATGACCAACCTCTGCCGTCAGGTAGCCCTGGTAGTTGATTTCTTGCAAAGCAGCCAGCACTTCTGGCCAATTGACATCTCCTTCTAAGAGATTGCAAAAGCCATAACCAGTGCCTACTCCGGTTCTGAAGTCCTTAAGATGAATTCGCCGGATCATATTTCCTAGAATTCTAATCCACATTTCCGGAAAGGAGAAGAGAAGTACATTACCCACATCAAAGTAGACCTGGACATAAGGAGAATTAATTTCCTCCACGAATCTTTTCATTTCCAAAGGACTTAATAAAAACCTGTTCCAAACATTTTCCACGCAGAGATACACCCGGGCTTTTTCCGCTTCTGAGGCTGCCTTTCGCAGGCATTCCTGGCTGCGACTATAGGCCTCATCATAAGAGATGGACAGACTTCTAGCTGGGTCTGACTGGACCACTCCGGGAACCACCAGCAAGGCATCTGTGCCTAACCAGCAGGCTATCTCTATGCCTTTGAGAAGGAGGAACTCACCCTGTTTTCTGATATTCGGATCTGGACTGGTTAAAGGATAACGCCAGAAACCACCAGCCAGGAGACTAGCCACCTCCAGCCCAGCGTCTTTGACCGCCCGGGCAGCGGCCAGAAATTCTTCCTGGCTACTTTTCAAGCTGAGGAAACCCTCTTCGGCCAGATTCAATTCCACTCCTTGAAACCCGGCTTTCTTAATCGCTTCCAGTTTCTTTTCAAATGGCCATTCTGTCGGTGTTGAGCCAATGTTGATTCCTTTCTTCATCCTCCCCCTTTTTTCTTAAGAAGATTTAAACAAAATCCCTCCAATCTGTCAAATATGGTCAAGTATCCAGACAAAAAACGGTAAAGGTTTGATTTGACTAAGCGAAATGTTTTTCCTCGCCTTTGCCTCGGGAAACCAGATGTCCGGTCCGAAAAGAAGTCGGACCAATTCCTGGTCGGTAAGACAGATGGCTTCAGTCTCATTTCCTTCTTCCACAATAAATTCCCCCTTTTGCCAGCCAAATTTGACTGGCGGTTCCTGCTCTCTTTTCAGGGTGAGGCAGAAATTTTCTGGCAAGGCAGACTGGAGAAAACCTTGGTACGTTTGCAGAAGGCTTTTCAGACTAATTACCTTTAACATACCAACGGCTCTAAACCACCAGGAAGAAGCTGCCTCCAGAACCTCCGGAGGAACATATTTTGTCATTGGATATCTTAAGGTGAAACCTTGTAATCCAAACCGCTGTTGATGCTGTTTTAAAATGCTGAAGACAAGATGGGTCGGTCCCCCAAATTCTACCAGGTCATCGCCTCCCCTTTCCCCAGAGAAACAAGCGTAAGCCAGTTCATGCCCATTTTCCACATAATAACTATTGAGGCCAATCCTTTCCAGCATCCTTGCCATCTCTTCTCTGGTTCTCTGTTTATGAAACGGATTTTGCTGGTTAAGCGCTAACATCTGGTCTAATACCCGGGGTTGTCCTTGATACCGACAAACCTGGAGAGAAGGACTTTCTATTTTGGACAATCCTCTGGCGGTAATTTGAATCTCTATTAGGCAGCCACCATTTTCGTAACCGAAGTGGCTGTAGCGATGCCTATCGCCCCAGAGAACAGATAGAGGAAATCCTTCCTTTTCCATTACCTGTAACGCTTGGCTCATCAGGCTGGACATATGACCCTGACCTCGGTACTCAGGGGAAGTAGAAACACCGCCAATTCCGGCTACCATCAAAGGTATCCCCTCTTGCACCAGTTTCATCGGGAAAATTCTCACCAGGGAAATAATCCTGTTTCCTTCCCGAGCCACTAGGGTGTGTTGGTAATCGGTTGTGTCCTCTCGCCATACTTGGGGATAGAAATTGGGGAAGTAGTTCCGAGAATGGCCGTAGGCATCTTCTAGAAACCGCTGGATTTTTTCATATTCTTGGCGATTGGCTACTCCGATTTCCATTGTTCCTCCGTTTTTTCTCTTAAATTATTTTCCCGCCAGATATTGTTCGGCGAAATAAGCAGCGATAGCCCCATCACTACAGGCGGTGACAATCTGATAAAGGTTTTTCGCTCGGACATCCCCGCAGGCAAAAATACCCGGGCAGGAAGTAG
>JAMWDF010000177.1 GCA_023818865.1 Candidatus Omnitrophota bacterium | reverse complement strand
TCTATTTTACTTACAGTTAAAGCTAAATCACTATAACTAATTTTTTCTGATTTTATTACTTTAGAACCTATTATTTTTGTTTCTTTAACTGGATTACCTTGATTTTCTTATCAAGGAACTGACCATAACCACTGCCAAACAGAACAGACTTTTCATAGAGGAACGGCTAAGGGAAACCAGTCATCAAATAGCCTCTTTGGAAGCCCAATTGCAACGTCTTCAGGAAAGCAACAAGTTTGTGGCTGACCCTAACTTAGAACAGATTACCCAGGCTGGGGGAGCAATTATGCAAAAATTAGTGGACAAACAACTAGAATTGGAACGGAGACGCCTAATTTTCAATGATACTGATGAACAAATCATCCTTCTCAAAAAAGAGATAGCAGAGCTAAAACAGGCTCTTTCCCGTCTCCTTGATTCGCGGGATCAACTCGTCCGAGTGTTAAGGGAGTTAAAAATCCAAGAGTCAATCTACAGCCTGCTTAATTCAAAGTTAGAAGAGGCCAAGATCAACGAAGCTCGTGATACACCCATCGTTCAGGTCCTGGACAAAGCAGTTGTCCCGGATAACGTCTATCGCCCTGATCTGAAGTTTATTATGATTTTGGTCGCAGTGGTGGTAGGCGGTCTGGGTTTCTTGGTTATTTTTGTAGATATTCTTAAGTATCTCGGCAGCATTTAGAAAAGGAAAGCCCATGTATCAGGTACTGGCCCGCAAGTATCGCCCACTGACATTTGATGAAGTAGTTGGTCAGAGACACATTGTTCAAAGTTTAAAAAGAGCTATTCAGGAAGGGAGGATTGCCCACGCTTATCTCTTCTGCGGGCAACGAGGCGTTGGGAAAACTTCCCTGGCGAGAATTTTTGCCCGGGCGGTGAACTGCGAACAAGGCCCGACAGTCCACCCTTGCAACAAGTGCTCTGTCTGCCGGGAAATCGTTGCTGGTAGCTGCATTGATGTCTTGGAAATAGATGCTGCCTCCAACCGAGGAATTGAGGAAATCAGAACTATCAGAGAAAATGTCACCTTACAACCTTCCCGAAGCCGTTACAAGGTTTATGTAATTGATGAAGTCCATATGTTGACTACCGAAGCATTTAACGCTCTTCTTAAAACCCTGGAAGAACCTCCCGAGCATATCATCTTCATCCTAGCCACTACCGCTCCAGAGAAAATTACTTTGACTATCCTTTCGCGATGTCAGCGTTTTGACTTTCGCCCTCTCTCTGACCAGGAGATAGCCCAGAAAGTAAAAGAAATAGCCGAGCAGGAAAAGGTAGAGATTGAGCCGTCAGCTCTTCAGAAGATAGTTGGTTTTGCTTCTGGTTCAATGCGGGACAGTTTAAGTGTCCTTGACCAATTGATTGTTTTTTCTCCAGATAACCGGATCACCGAAGAGCAAGTGCGCACCCTTCTGGGTCTGGTCGAAGAAACAGCGATTGAAGAAATCATCCGTTTCTGCGTCCAGGGAAAACCAGCCAAAGCGATCCAGTTGCTTCACGAACTTTTAAAAGAAGGTAAGGATGGGGGAGTCCTTCTCGGAGAACTGGTGAAAAAGTTACGCAATGTTGGCTTTGCTTTGCTGGGCGAGTCAGCCGCCTTTCCGGAAAACGAAGACTTTCTGGCTGTGTTTCATGGACTGACAACGGAAAACATTTTAGAAGCTATCAGCCTGGTCTTAGAGTATCGGGAGAAGATGCGCCGAGAAAGTGTTCCAGTAGTCTTGCTGGAGATACTTTTCTTGAAGTTGACTGCCATTCTTACTGCTGGGGAGAGCCACTCAGTCAAAGGTCAACCTAACCAAAGACAAAAACAACCGGACGGCGCAACAACGGATGAGATTAAATCTGTCGGCCAGACTTTGTGGGAAAAACCGGAACAAAAAAAAGAAATAATAACAGCGCCAGCCAGCCAGCCAGATACCGACCAGACCGAGGAAAAGACGCAAAAGGAGGTTGCTTCTGGAGAACTGCCGGGACGCTGGACAGAAGTTCTCTCCGCAGTGAAGAAGAAAAACCGGACGGTGGAAGCCTGTCTTAGAGAAGGCCGACTGGAAAAGATGGAGGGAAAAACTATTTACCTTGCTTATCCGGCTCGTTTTTCCTTTCACCAGGGTATGGTGGAACGAACCCATAATCGCAAATTAGTTGAAGAAGCCATCGCCAAGGTGTTCGGACCTGGTTACCGGCTGCAAATTTCTACTATTGGCAGTGAAGAAAAACCACTCCTGGAACAGGAAGAAGTAAGAAAGGTAATCAATTTTTTCCAAGGTGAGATAGTTGAACTGGAGGAATGACTATGACCGGTTTTCTGGACCAACTGAAGCAGTTAGGGCAACTGAAACAACAAGCCGCCCAGTTTCAGAAGATGCTAACGGAAAAAGTGGTAGAAGTTTCTTCACCAGGCGGAGAAGTTACCATCAAGGTTAATGGAAAAATGGAGCTGCTTAAGGTTGAGTTTAACCCAGAGGTGCTCTCTCCAGAAAAAAAGGCCTTTCTGGAGAGTATTTTTTTAAGAACGTGGGCGAAAGCCCAAAAGGAAGTGGAGCGGCTCGTCGCCAGTGAGCTGAAATCTCAAATCGGACACTGGCCATTTTAGACCTGAGCAAAGATTGTCAACGGAAGTGGAAACAGATCCAGACAGCCAATGGGACTCTATCCGAAGATAGTGGAAGCTTTAATCGCTAAATTAAGGAAATTGCCTGGAGTGGGACCCAGGAGCGCAGAAAGGATAGTGAACTTTCTCCTGGCCCAGCCAGAAAACGAAGTTATTACTCTGGCTGAGAATATCAAAGCAGTGAAACACCAGGTGCGTCTTTGCCAGCGCTGTTTTAATTTAACAGAAGAAACGCTTTGCTCCATCTGCCAGGATAACAATCGCAAGAATCTTCTCTGCGTGGTGGAGCAAGTAAAAGACTTGGTCGTTCTGGAGAAAGCCGGATTTCCTGGTGTTTATCACGTCCTGGGTGGGTCCCTTTCCCCCCTGGAGCAAGTGGGACCAGAAGAGATCCGGGTGGCTCCACTGGTAGAAAGATTGAAACAAGAGAAATTTGAGGAAGTCATTATTGCTACCAATCCCACCCAGGAGGGAGAAAATACTGCAGCCTACCTTTCCAGAATTCTAAAAACAATGGGCATCAAGCATTCTCGGATTGCCTGTGGTTTACCGGTGGGTGGTGAAATAGAATATGCTGACATCCAGACCTTAAAAAAGTCTCTTGAAGGCAGAAAAACACTCTGAAACTTAGTTGTTTTGGGTTGATAAAGATGCTTTACCTACTTTATCGATTGGCTGGTTTTCTCGCTCTCCATTTGCCATTACCCTTAGCCTACTTTATTGCCAGGCGGATCGCTGACTGGAGGTACTATTTCATTCCTCGGTTACGCCGGGAAATCAAGGCTAATTTAAAAGCCGCCCTGAAGCAAAGGGAGCAACTCACCGGAGTACTAACAGATCCAAGGATGGTCAGAATTACGGTCAGGAAGGCATATTACCAGTTTGCTAGGTACCTGACAGATTTCCTGCGTTCTCCTCGATTGACAAAAGCCATGGTCCAAAGACTGGTTATTGTAGAAAATCTTCATTATCTTGAGACAGCCCTGGCTAAAAAACAGGGAGTGATTGCCCTGACTGCCCATGTTGGAAACTGGGAACTGGCCGGAATAGTCACCAGTCTTCTCGGTTTTCCGGTAGCTGCGATTGCTCTGCCTTACAAGAGCAAGTTAGTTTCCAGGTTTTTCAGCAGATTAAGAGAGAATCATGGCGTAAAAGTCATTCTCACCGGGAGCAATCCAAAACAATTGTTGCGGGCAATCAAGAATAATCAGATCATCGCCGTCCTGGGAGATAGACTTTTTGGCGAAAAGGGAATGCCAGTTTATTTTCTGGGCCAGTTAACCAGTTTACCTCGGGGACCAGCCACCTTAAGCGTGCGCACTGGCGCTCCAATGTTACCAGGCTTTCTGCTTATGGAGAAAAACCGATACAGACTGTTTTTCGGGCCAGTATTTCAACCACCGGAAGGGCTTTCAGACGAAGAGAAGATTTCCTGGTTGACTCAGGCTGGCGCGAAAAAGATTGAACAAATTATCCTTTCTCAGCCTGAACAGTGGCTGAATTTCACCCGCATTCGGCCAGAGTATAACGGCGAATAAACTTCCCTCAGTCTGCCGGATAGCCATTTTCCGGCATCTCAAAAAACTTAAATCCACTCAAGAGCCGGGCCTCATAATCCCCTGGCCGGGAAAGAGGAAGTTCTGTCTCCTGGGTAAAATTATGATGGCAATGAGAAGACAAATATCCATTCAGGGTAATCCGGCGAATCCTTTCCTTAACTTCCTCCTTCTCGCACCTAATCTTGACCACTTTCATATCCATCTCACCTCCTTTCTGGAAAAATTCCGGTATAACGAAAGAACAGATAGAATAAGAATTTACTGGTAAGGATGGGTTAAACTCTCGCAGGCAATTTCCTCTCTGACCTACTCTGGCAACTAACCTTCTTCTTACAACGCAATTATGACTATTAATCATTATCACTGTTATTATACTGACAATTTCTCCAGGTGTCAAGAGCCCCTTTCAAGGCCGCATCTTAAGCAGCTACCAGAATTAGGCGAGGAAAACAATCAACTTACTTTCTTGACGCTTACCTATTTAACTCTTGACACTGAATTTACTCTGAAAGTATAATTTAAGTAACTGGCTGCCGGTAGGACTTGACAGGCTAAAGGTAGAGTAGTAAACTAACAGTTAAGGGTGAAAATTCCGTTCTTTTCCCTCTGGTTTAATAGGCCGAGAAAGGAGGTGAAAAAAGGGAAAAGGCAAGACCTGGAGAAAAAGGAGAGAACGGAATGATGGCAGAGGAAAAGCCTGCAGGTAGCCGAAGCTACTTGCGGTGGGAATAGATAACGACAA
>JAMWDF010000176.1 GCA_023818865.1 Candidatus Omnitrophota bacterium | reverse complement strand
AGAGAATTTTCAACGGGTAGTTCAAGCCTGCCGGCTGGCTGGTTTTGATTCTCTGATGCTTTTCCTGGAAGAATGGTCCAGAAACCTGGTTCCTTGGCCAAGCAAAGTGGCTAACGGAACAGAGGAAAATATTCTCCAGGCACTGGCTGAGGCACTCCACGCTGAAGGCTTGAAATTATATGTCATGCCTTCCAGTTGCGTCCACCCGCCATTTTCCGGCAAGTCATTGTTTGTTTACCCAAAAGAAGAAACCAGCCGCTATCCCCAGATGGAGCAATTTCCTGGGGTAATTTTTGGTACCCATTACCGGGATAATTGGCTGGCCCTTTTGGAAGAAGCTATGGAGTGTGGCTGCGACGGTGTTTCCCTCTGTCCTGATGAAACCTATTACAAGGGACATTTTATGAAGACCTTTCCGGCTAATGAACCAGCCAGGCTGGTTTACCAGAAAAGGTTCGGCCAGGATTTACCCCGACAGGAGGAAGATACCCTGGCTTTCCGCCGGTGGATTGCTTTACGTCATGAGGGAATCGCTGACCTTTACGGATACTGGGCGCGGAAACTTATCGCTAAGTTCCCCAATATTCATCTGACTTCCCGCTTTATGCAACCTTATCTGGCCTGTTCCAATATCACTGAAACCGGTATTCCTCTTGACCTGCTGGGTAGCCGGGGCGGCTTACACGAACTTTCTAGCGACTATATGGGACCATATGGCATTCAGATGTTAACCGCAGCCAATGGGTGGCGAAGAGCCGGGATGTGCTATGATGCCTGCATGTGGGGACCCCTTCAGGGTGCTCCGCGCAAGAGCGATATTGAAATTTTTGGGGAGGTATTGTGGTCAGTAATGTATGGCCTGGGAATGATTGACGTTTACCGGGAGAACTACCTTTGGGAACAGGGCACTCTCCCTGCTTTTGCCCGGGCTTTCCATCTGCTTAGCGAGTTGGAAGATTTGGGTGTTTGGGAGGCTAGGCCGCCGAAGAAAATTGCCTTTTGTTCCTCCAGAGCCAGCCTGGATTGGTGGCAAATTAAAGCTTGGTGGGGCAAACATGAGGAAAGCTGGGACCGGGGCAGAGAAGGTAGCCGGGGCTGGTATGCAGAAAGAGTTGCCTTCAACATTCTTCAACGAACCGGACTAACCTTTGACTGGTATTTTCTAGACCGGCCAGACCATCTGCTTGAACTGAAAAATTATCAGGTCCTGGTTCTGCCTTTTGCCTGGTCAATCTCCCGGGAAGCGGCCGGGTTTCTCAAAGAGGCCGCGAAAAACGGAACGAGATTAATCCTGCTGGATAACAAGACCGGCCTCACTGATGAATGGGGGGAACCTTATTCAAAACCATTGCTTCAGGAACTGGTTGAATCTGGCGCGGCTGTAGTTTTCCCTGAAGATATTTTCCAGTATGGTGGCACTGACGCTTACCGCCAGAAAGTCACCCAGGTAATTTTTCAATCCTTAAACCAGCAGTTCCCGCTGAAGTTTCAATCTTTTGGCCGACGGATTGACGCTGCCTGGCTGGAGAAAAACCCCGGAGAATATTTTCTTTTTCTTATCAACTGGGAGAAAGCAGGCAATACCCCGGTAGACCTTGGTTTTTCGCTGCCTGACGGCCGGTACCGAATCTGGATAAGAAATAGCGATTTCTGGTATGAAGGTTACCTATCCGGCAAGAATGAATTTTCTCAAGAACAACTGGCTAATTTCCGTTACTGGATGATTCCAGAAACAGTCAGTGTTTTCTACATCAGGCAAACAGAGTAAAATTTTTGGAGCTAAAAGAGTTTCTAACAGGAGAAAGAAATGAAAGACCAGTATGAAGTGATTGTAGCCGGAGGAGGAACAGCCGGCATCATTGCGGCCTTACAGGCCGCCAGGGCTGGTGCCAGTACCCTGGTGGTAGAAAAACAGGGCATCTTAGGCGGAACGATGGTGACCGCTGGTATTAGCTATCCCTCCAGTTTTCACGCCTATGGAAAACAGATTATTGCTGGGATTGGCTGGGAATTATGTCTTCAGACGAAGAGAGAAACCGGTGAAGATTTACCAGAAATTAATCCCCAATCTCCCCGTTCAGGCCTGTCCGTTAACCCGGCAGTCTTCGCCGCTCTGGCTGATGAAAAACTCCTGGAGGCCGGGGCGGAGATTCTTTTTCATGCGATGCCAGCTGGTGTCTGCCGGGAAGACAATTTCTGGAAGTTAACCTTGGCGACCAAGACTGGCCTTCAGGAAGTCAAAGGAAAGATTCTGGTTGATTGTACTGGAGATGCCAATTTAGTTTCCCTGGCTGGTTTCCCGGTACGCATAAACCCGGAACTTCAGGCAGCCACCCTGGTGGTCCAAGTGAGTGGTTATGAGGCTGAGAAATTAGACTACCAGGCGATTCAAGCAGCCTTTGAGAAAGAGGTAGCCTCTGGCCGGATGAGATGGGAAGACCCTGGCTGGTCCCGGGGTAAGTTTGAGTTTTTCTTGAGGCACTACGGTGGAAACCGGATTCACCTACCTGGGATTAACGCCCGAACCAGTGAAGGCAAGAGCATAGCAGAGATTGAAGGGAGAAAGGCAATGCTGCGTATCTTGCGCTTCTGCCGGAAACAACCTGGGCTGGAAAGCTTCCGGATAGACTGGTGCGCACCAGAATGCGGAATCAGAGAAACTGCCACGATTGTGGGCAAGAAATTTATCACTCTGGCTGATTATGAAACCGGCCGGGTGTGGGAAGATGCGGTCTGCTATTCCTGCTATGCGGTGGATATCCACCGGAGTGACCACACGGTCTTTCGTAACTTTCCCCCTGGGGTTTACCCTACCATTCCTTTAGGCGCGATGCTACCAGCAGGGAGTACTAGACTCATTGTGGCTGGCCGGTGTATTTCCGGCGATTGGGAAGCTTCTTCCTCTTACCGGGTGGAAGCTAGTTGTATGGCCATAGGTCAGGCAGCCGGGGCAGCTGCGGCTTTAGCCGCTCAAGCAGGAAAGGAGATTGAGGAAGTACCAATAGAAAAAATCCGGGAACTTTTGAGGAAACATGGCGCAATTGTCCCCGGGGATATCTGAAAGGAAAAACATGAAAGAAATCAACTTGGAATTTCTTGAATGCTTTCTTAACACCCCCAGTCCATCAGGCTTTGAACTGCCGGCCCAAAAACTTTTTGCTGAGTATGTCCGTCCTTACACTGATACGATTGAGGTGGATGTCCACGGCAACCTGATCGCTGGCCGAAACATCTCCGGAAAACCAAGATTAATGCTGGCAGCGCACGGAGATGAGATTGGCTTAATTATTAATTACATCAACGATGATGGGTTCCTCTATTTTTCCCCTATCGGCGGAGTTTCTCCTACCCGATTGGAGGGGATGCGAGTGATGGTCCACGGACAGGAAGGAGCAGTACCTGGCGTAATTGCCAGAAAATTGCTCGCCCAAAGAATGGAAAACAGCCAGGATAAACCCGCCAGATTCCAAGACCTATGGATTGATATCGGCGCCAGGAGTAGGCAAGAAGCAGAGAAAGTGGTAAACATTGGTGATCCGGTGACTCTGGCGGTTAATTTCCAGAAGTTAAGGAACAATCTGGCTGTCGCCCGCGGTTTTGACGACCGGTTGGGAGTTTTTGTCCTGGCGGAAAGCCTTCGCTTTCTTCAGGGAAATGAAATCAAGACAGCGCTCTTTGCGGTTTCCACTGTTCAGGAAGAGGTCGGCTCCCGGGGAGTCTGGAGTGTGGCTTATCGCTTACAGCCAGAACTGGCCTTGGTAGTAGAAGTAGAAACTGCCACTGACTTTCCAGAAGCGGACAAAAGAATGGCTGGGGATATCCGGCTGGGTAAGGGAGTCGGTTTCAATCGGGGTTCCAACATTAACATGCGGCTGAATGAGTTTCTGATGAAAGTGGCTGATGAAGAAGGAATTCCCTGGCATCTCACCGCAGTCGCCGGACCAACGCCCACCGATGCCAGTGTCATTCAAACCATCAGGGAAGGAGTACCTTGTTGTCTGGTTCGCATTCCGCTTCGCTATATGCACACCCCTTCAGAGATAGTTTCCCTGGATGATGTGACTTCAGCCGTCCGGCTTCTGGTCGCCTTCATTTCTCGGCTGGATGGTTCTTTGAAATTTTCTCCAGAAATTTAGGGGGAAAAGACTCTGGCCAACGTTGGCTTAATTGATGGAGTAAACTTCCAACTGCGGGAATGCCTGGAAATGCTTAGCCGCCAGAGATTTTGGGGTTACCAAAAGCGGCCAACTAGTTAGAAATCTTTCAAGTAGAGAAGATTGGGAGTGATCTTTCTCTTACCGACTGTATAGTAAACTGGCTGGCTGACCGGCAGGTCAAGAGCCAGTGAGTCCTTCCCGCTAAATCTGACAGTGACCTGCCAGTTCTCTTCCCCCGGGTCTATCCGGACAATCTCAGGAATCAACCCAAAACAGGGATAAGGTTTTTCTGCTGGTTTTGCTTCCAGACAAAGACCACAAAAAGTGGCTTTTTCCAATTCATTCAGCTTGATTCCTTGTCTACTTGTCTTCACCTGCAACCAGGTATTTCCTTGTTTGTCCAGAAAAAGTGTCACTGTTGGCGCTGACCAACCAGGCCCAAAAAACCTGAGGCCAAACTGCCCACTCTCTGCCACAAGAAACATCCCGGGAGAAACTATCTGTCTCCTTTCTCCAGGTTTCACTTGACCGCCTTGTTCATCGTAAATCTTCAAACTCTCTGGTTTACCCAGCAGCACCCGGTAGCCTGGCTGAAAGTTTTTCTCCACTGTTAGGCTGTGCGCTAAACCAGTGTTAAGCTGGGTAAAAATTCCCCGGTGACTGGTATACTTGGAGTCAACTGGTTTCCTTGGCAGTAGCCAGAGAGCTACTGCCAGAACTCTTGATTTCTTCTGGATAGACCAATGACTGGTGTAGTTTCCTTCTGGGACAAAAGCCACACCACAATCCTGTTTG
>JAMWDF010000175.1 GCA_023818865.1 Candidatus Omnitrophota bacterium | reverse complement strand
CTTTTCATATGCCAGCGCGAGATAAAAGTAGGCCAGAGCGTCTCCAGGGTAACGGTTGGTGGCATCCTTAAAAAGGGCACTCGCCTCAGAAAGCTGTCCCATCTTTATCATGATCAAACCCTTACTTACTGTTTCTTTGGGCAAATCTGCCTGGACTGGAGTAACTACCAGCCAGAGCAGAGCGAATACGGAAATCATCATTAATGGTCTCATTTTGCCTCCTTCTGCTGCCAATAATCAATCAGTTGGTCCAGTTGACCATCTAAGATCCGGTCCAACTGGTAAAGGGTCACTCCTATTCGGTGATCTGTCAGCCGGTTCTGAGGGAAATTGTAAGTTCTTATTTTTTCACTCCGGTCACCTGTTTTTACCTGCAATTTTCTTTCGGCGTCAAGACGCTGTTTTTGTTCCATTTCTTTCAAATGTTGTAGCCTTGCTCGCAGAATCTTTAGGGCTCGGCTCCGGTTCTGGAGCTGAGAGCGCTCATCCTGGCAGGTAATCACTATTCCTGTTGGCCGGTGAGTCACTCTTACTGCCGAGGCGGTCTTGTTCACGTGCTGGCCACCAGCCCCAGAAGCACAGAAGGTATCAATCTTTAAATCCTTGGGATCGATAAATATTTCCCCTTCTTCTACCTCCGGGAAAACAGCCACTGTGGCTGCGGAGGTATGAATTCGCCCGCTGCTTTCTGTTTCCGGAATACGCTGAACCCGGTGGACTCCGCTTTCAAATTTTAATCGACCATAAGCGCCTTTTCCCTTGACAAGAAAAATAATTTCCTTGAAGCCACCCCGCTCAGAAAGATGGGAATTAAAAATTTCTATCTGGTATCCCTGACCTTGGCAATAACGGCAGTACATCCGGAAGAGATCCCTGGCAAACAAGCAGGCCTCTTCTCCTCCTGTTCCCTGCCGGATTTCTACCAGCGCATTTTTCTCGTTGGTCGGGTCTTCTGGAAATAAATACGACCGAAGTTTCTCCTTCAATTTGAGATAATGTTTCCTTACTTTTTCCTGCTCCTCTTCTATTAATCTTCTTAACTCAGGGTCCTTTTCTGATTCAAGCATTGTTTGGTAGTCCAGATAATGCTGGAAAGATTGACACGCCTCCTGGTATGTCTTAACGATTGGTTCCAGTTCCGCCAATCTCTTGAAAAGGGAAGCCTGTTGACTACCAGTTCTCTCCCTCAGGGCGCTGGCTTCCTGAAGTAACTTCTCGTAGTCGGCAACCAGTTGCACCAGTTTCTTTTCGTTCACCAACAGCGATTCAGATTTGACCATACTTTTTCCGGAACCGCTCCACCCTTCCCGCACTGTCAACAAACTTTTGCTTTCCGGTAAAATATGGATGGCACGCAGAACAAATATCTACCCGGATTTCCTTCTTAGTCGACCGGGTTTTAACAACATTTCCGCAGGCACAAACAATAGTGCATTCGCCATAATGGGGATGGATTTTCTCTTTCATTGTTTTCCTCCTGAATAGAATTGAGGGAAATCTCTCCTGGTAAGAGGTCTCTCCACTTCAGTAATACCCTCGCCCCCGAAATATTTTGGTTGCTCACCATTGATAAGCAACTGAACTTGTTTTACCGCCGGGAACTGGGTAGCGGTAAAAACAATCTGCCCTAGCCTTTCTTCCATATCCTTGGTCCCACCTCCTTGGTCCACATCTGGGGAAAAATCAAGAAAAACAGTTTCCCCCTCCACCCGACAATTTAACAACCTGGTTTGCGAAGGTACAGCGCTGTAAAAACCACCTTCTTTTTCCGCGGGGGTGGGTCCAGCAATCAGTTCCTGCACAGCCAATTGAATCCTATTTTCCAACGTCTTAGCTCTGATACTTCGTTTCACAGCCACCAGCTGGCTCTGGTCTTCTGTCTGCTGGATAAAGTAAACGTCAACTCCAGTGGGTATTGGAAGTATCCACCAGCCCTGTTTAAGCAAAAACCACATGAGTACCAGTCCGCAAAAGATACCTAAGAGTGCCCAAACAGTTATTCTTTCCCATCTCTTCATGGCAAGAAATTATAAGCCTTTATCCATCCGGCTGTCAATAGTAGCTGATGGAGTATCTTCATCTTTCCCAAGACAACGGATTACCTTGCCTTCTTTCAGAATAACCAATCTTCCCTTAACTTCAAATCCAGGAAAGATTTTCTCAGCAGCGCTTAAATAACGCCTCAATTGTTCCATTCCTGCTTCAAGATTTTCCCGAGTAAGTTTATAGTCATATATCCAAACCTCTCTATTCTTAAAAATCACCCGGTCCATGACACCCCTAACAAATTGCCCGTCAACTTCTACCAGAAAGGGCAACTCCGCATAGGCTAGAGGCTGAGGCCGGATAATTTCCATCAATGTTTCATTAGCAAGGATGCGGTTCATCAGTCTCTTTAAGAACAAAAGGGCGGGTCTTCTCCGGAAGAGATGGCTTTTACGATAATAAAACACAAGCCGACGAGTCACTAAACCAGGGCGAGCTGGTAATTTACCCAAGGACATTTCCCGAAGAAGCCGATGAATAATATCTCCAGCCTGGGTAAGCAAAAAATCGCCAAGGCCAGCGGTGGTAACCTTTTCCGGGAAAGAGGGGAAAAGGAATGAATGTTTTTCTTCTTCTGACAGTCTGGGAATTGGCTTCACCAATGGCGGAGGGAAATTTTCAGCCAAAAGCGGCTGATATTCTGACAGGAGAGCACTTATCGGTTGCGCCCACCAAACGTTATTTTTCATGAAGCCAGAAAGAAAAAGGTACTGACTCGCCCGGGTGACTGCAACATAAAAAATTCTTTGTTCTTCCTCTTTAAGAAGACGGGCAAAGTTTTCTTTCTGCTCGGCTGTTGCCTCTTTCTTTAGAAGGAGGGTATAGGCAGGAGTCTTGCCGACATTCTTCTCAAAGATTACCCGGGAATGATCAATCAACCGACTTTCGTCAATGCTGATGACAAAAACAGCCGAAAACTCAAGCCCCTTGGCGGCATGGATGGTTAAAATCCGCACCGCTTCTTCCCCCTCTGAGCAAATGTTGGCTTTCGGCTCACTGGTATTGTAACTTGCTTTCCTCATCACCTGAGCAATCTCATACATACTAAGTCCTGGTTGCTCTTCAATAACAGCTAAAAACTTTTCAACATTAGCCTGCTGCTGGGCAGAAAGAGATTTCCAGAACCCTATCTGTTCTAAAATTTCTTCTACCAGCTCAGCCGGCTTTTTCTGTCTGGAAGCTCTCTGCCAGACCCGCACTTGCTCTTTAGAAATGCGCAAATCACTCTTTTCCAGATTCCACAAGGCCATCAGGTCAGTCCCATCAGCCAGAGCAAAAACTAACGAAAGGAGAAAGCGAATTTCTGGCTCTTGGTAGAAACCAATGCCACCAACCACCAAGTAGGGAATGGAATAGGCAGACAATGTTCTTTCTAAAACCGGCAGACTTAAGCCTCGCCTCCGCAGCAAAATTGCTATGTCGCGGAAGCAAATGGGTCTGCTGGTTCCATCCCGCTGGTAAACCATTGCCTTTGAATTTACCAGTTCCCAGATTCTCCATGCTACCCAGCGGTATTCTTCTTCCCTGGATCTATTCTCTGGCAAAAGAAAGATTTCAACAGCGGCCTGTTTTTCCGGGAAGCCCCGGAGAGGATTCACCGCTAGCGACTGCTTGCTCCAAGGGAAGTTACCTCTGAAGAGTCTGTTGACAAATTCAATAACCTTAGGACAACTTCGTTGACTGACACTCAGCGTTTCTCTTTCAATGTTAGAACCTAAATAGTCCAGGGCTCGGTCAAAGATATCACTTTCTGCTCCCCGGAAGGCATAGATAGACTGCTTGCGGTCCCCTACTAGAAACAAACCATAGGTTTCTTCACTTTCTGCCTTCGCTCCCCGGCCAGAAAACCATTCCTCAGTCAACGCTCGGATAATTTCCCACTGAAGAAGATTTATATCTTGAAACTCATCAACAAGAAGAAAACTAATTCGTTCGTCAAAGTCTTCAAGAATTATTAATGAAGAGGGATTCTCCCTAAGTAATTGATAAGCCAACCATTCTAAATCATCAAAATCCAGACCAGAGCGTTCCTTCTTAAGTAGGGTATGAACCATTCTGATTGCTTGATAGGAGAAAAAAATTCGGCTGCTTAGGCTTGATTGAGCTGGTTGCCCTATCAATACATGAGGATATCGCTCGTGGAACTGCCGCCACAACCTAATCATTGCCCCCAGAGTAAACTCCTGGGCCAGGGAGAAAACAGGAGAATTGGCTGGGAGATTCCGAAGATAAGTGCTAATCGCTTCATCAAGATAAATTTCTGACTCCCTTCGGTCAATAATTCTAAAGAAAGGGTCAATCTTGGCATGAAAAGCAAATCGTTGTAACAACCTTCGGCAAAAAGAATGGATAGTACAAACATTTAGCCTAAGAAGCGCATTCTCTGCTTCAAGACGAGAATATTCGTCCAATTGCTCTATCAACCCATCCAAGCTGCTTAGAATCCTTTGCTTCATTTCAATGGCCGCCTTATCAGAGAAAGTCACCGCCATTAACCTCTTCAGAGAGGAAACAATGTCATTTCGGTCAATAAGGGAAAGAAAATACTGGGTGAGCTGGTGGGTCTTACCTGTCCCAGCTGAGGCTTCAATCACTTTTACTCTAAATTTAGCAGGCATAGCGGCAATAGGGGAAATAGTCACATGTCTGACATTCTTGATGAAATTGACTCCCCAGAGGCAGTGTACCGGACGCTAATCTGTCCGCCAGGGATGTTAGATAATCATCAAGTTTCTCTACATATTGCAGTTTGCTGCACCGCGGATAATTTTTTTCAGGCTCCTTGTCGGTACTCTCAAAGGAAAGATGCCAAATTACACCGTCATATTTTCTCTTGGTTAGCTTTTCCAAGGCCCACACATAAAGAGGTATCTGCAAGTGACAGTTCTGGCTAAAATCATATTCGGTGTAGGAGGGTAGCTGGCT
>JAMWDF010000174.1 GCA_023818865.1 Candidatus Omnitrophota bacterium | reverse complement strand
AATAGGGCTGGTAGGCTGCGGCGGTATCAGCAAAGCTCACATTCAGGGTTACCAGAAGTTGACAGAAGGCGGTTGCGAGGAATTTGAAATTACAGTCTGTTGCGATGTGAATGAGGCTGTTGCCCGGGAAAGGGCAGAGGAGATTGCTACTTTTCAAGGTCGCCGTCCAGCGGTGGTGGATGATTGGGAGAAAGTATTATCAAGCAAGCAAGTGGACGGGGTAGATATTTGCTTGCCCCATTATCTCCATCACAGGGTCGCAATTCCATTTCTTGATTCTGGCATTCATGTGCTGATTGAGAAACCTTTAGGGATTACCTTGAAAGCGGCCAGAAAGATGGTGCAAGTTGCCAAAGAAAAGAAAGTAGTTTTAGCTTCTGCAGAGAATGTGCGCCGCTACCTCGCTGCCAGAGCCACTGCCTGGGCGGTCAAGCAGGCCAAGTGGATTGGTGAATGTCAGCTGGTGAGTGTCGCTCATTTCAGCTATGGGCCGTTTGATTATGAGAATTCGGCGTTTAAGTGGCGGGGAGTGAAACTTTTGGTCGGCGGCGGGATGATTATGGATAGCGGTGCCCACTTTGCCGACATGATGCTTTATCTTTTTGGAGAACCAGAAGAGGTTTTTTGTACCATGTTCACTCGTGACCGCCGAACCATCAAGAACTTACCAGTTTTGGGTGAGGCTCAGGCGGATGTGGAGGATGGCTGGCATGCAGTTATTAGATACTCCGGGGGACCGCTGGTTACCTGGAGCTATTCCCGTTCTTTTATCGGGGAACCGCTCATCACCGGTGTGTATCATGGTAGCGCTGGAACCGTGATAGACCGCAGTTTTGTCTTTCACTGTTTTCAAACAGGCGGAGACATTTATCTCCCGAATGGGAGAAGAATCTCAGCGGAGGAACAGCAAACCCGATATCTGTTGACGTTAAATGATGAAGAAAAAAGGCAGCTTTTTCCCTACGGATGCACTGATGGTTTCGGAGTAGAAATCTGGGACTTTGTTGATGCCGTTAAGAAGGGTAGGCAACCGGAGATTGATGGGAAACTTGGCTTGAAAGCAATGGCCCTGTGCGAAAGTTGTTTTGAATCAGCTACTTGTGGGCAGCCAGTAAAATACCAGGATGTGCTTGAAGGGAAAATAGACATTTATCAGACCCCCATCAATGCCTTCTGGAAAATTTAGTCTGGAAAATTATGAGCATCCGGGAGAGAGTGAGGGCTATCTTTAAAGAACTGCCGTCAGGAGTTACCCTGGTGGCGGCGACGAAAACAAGGACGGTTGAAGAAATTCAGGAGGCGATTGAAGCCGGCGTTAAGGTGATTGGGGAAAATTATGTTCAGGAAGCAGCGAAAAAACAGATGGTTTTGGGCCGCGGGGTAAAATGGCACTGTATTGGCCATCTGCAAACAAACAAAGCTGAGCAAGCAGTGCGCCTTTTTGACCTGATTCAAACTCTTGATTCTTGGAAACTGGCTGAGGAACTGAATAAGAGAGCTTTCAAGAAAGGCCTAATACTTCCGGTGCTTGTTGAAGTGAACAGTGGTCGCGAGCCACAGAAATCGGGAGTATTTCCAGAGGATGTTTTAATCTTTGTAGAAAAGCTAAGCCGGTTAAGTAATCTTTCTGTTAAAGGATTGATGACGATGGGACCCCTTACAGAAAAACCAGAAGAAGTTAGACCATTTTTCCGGCTAACAAAGGACATTTTCACTGAAATAGAAAGAAAACAAATTCCCGGAGTGAAAATGCAATTTCTTTCTATGGGGATGAGTGATACTTGGCGAATAGCGGTGCAGGAAGGAGCCAATATGGTGCGGATAGGCACTGCCATCTTTGGCCCGAGGACCACCGGCCAACCGTAATTAACTAGGAGAAAAAATGAAATTTGCCTTTATGAGTTTTTCCTGTCCGGAGGCAAGCCTTGAGGAAATGATTGATCTGGCAGGAAAGTATTGTTAGCAGGGAGGGGAGCCCCGAGCCCAGGCCCAACATCGCCACGAGGTAGAACTGGAGGTCGGTAATGACTCCCGGAAGAAAATGAAGAATCTGTTTTCCACTAGCGGGATTGAGTGTGCCTGTCTGGCCACTTCTATCAGGTACTGCCTGGTAGATAAAGTAGCAAGAGGGGAAATGATAGAGACTACCAGGCGCTTTCTTGTCCTGGCGCATGATATTGGGTGTCAGAGAATCCGTGTTTTCGGGGGAAAGCCAGATAGGGAAATAGAAAGAGAGACCGCGATTGCTATTGTAGGGGAGGCGCTTTCAATTTTGGCTCCGGAAGCGGAAGCAGCTAAAGTGCAAATTTGCCTGGAAACTCATGATTTTTTCTCCAGGGCAGATATGGCAGCCGCGGCTGTGAGAAAAGCCAATAGTTTATTTATTAGAATTAATTGGGATATAATGCATCCTTTTACTCAAGGGATGAGCATCCAGAAGGCATTTAACGAAGTTAAGGATTTAGTTGCCCACTGCCACATCCACGACGGGACTTACGATGCGGAAAGGAAGCCAACCCTGGCTTTGATGGGGGAAGGAGAAATCCCTTACGCTGAGGCAGTGCAGCTGTTGGCCAGCATCAACTATCCCGGCTATCTCTCCGGTGAATATATTCGGATGTGGCCGCCTGAGGTAGTACTCCCCCACGATATCCGGGTGTTAAAATCCTACCTCGGGGAAGATTGATTATTTTCCAAGTGGTAAAATTAAGTATAAATCCGGAGAGATGGCTGAGTGGACGAAAGCGCCCGCCTCGAAAGCGGGTGTGCCCGCAAGGGCACCGGGGGTTCGAATCCCTCTCTCTCCGCCAGTTGGTATATTCCGGGCCTATCCTTAACCCAACATTCCGGGGACATAGTTTACACATTCTGGTATATTAACCTTCTGAGCAGGAGGGGAATATGCCCTGGATGGAGACAGGGGTTATGGATGAACGGATAAAGTTCATAGGTCGTTTATTGTCCGGAGAAAAGATGGCGCAGTTATGCAGGGAATTTGGGATATTGCGGGTAACCAGGCATAAGCTCTGGAACGGGTACAAAGGAGACGGAACCAGATGTTCTATGAACCGGCCAGCGGATATATAAAGAAAGTCTGCCCGGAAATACACCGGGTTACTGGATATTACCTATCCTGGATACGACAAATCGTTGATGCTCCCCAATTGCGGCCGGGTCTGTTTAACTAGACAGAAAATACATATCAGCGAGGTATTTGCGAATCAACCCGTCGGAGGCTACGCGCTGCTGAAGAGTGGTCAAGATTTTGTCAAGCGGTGTCGCCGAGATAGAATTCTGGCAAGGAATAAACTGGGCATATTAGTTGAATTTATGCGGCAGTAACACGATCTTTAAGTAGAGGTAGCATTACCGCACTATGATCGGTTTTCAATATATTTCTTTGCCTTTTGGTAGATTCGGCTGATTTCTTCCCGCTGCTCTTGTCTTAGTTGATAGGTGGAACGCGCAATTTCCTGCTGTGCCAAAGTCCAGGCCTCGTCTAGGATTGAAGGCTCACCTTCTGCCTGCCAACGCCCAAGATTCCAGTGACGGAAAATATCTGGGAACCAGTAAAACTCGCGAAATCTAGAAACCGTATCGGCCACGCCCACAAAACTCCCTTCGCCCACACCCTCTTCTATAAGGGCGAGAGAATCAACCGTGTCTGAAGTAAAGTCTAACCCATCAATGACTCTTTTCACATAATTGAGGATTTCCCTGTCAATAACCGCTTGTTGGGGACTAAAAACCTCATCTACGGAGAGTTGGCCTACGGCCCCGAATTGACGGGCTCCCAGAAGTGCTTGCCAGAGCACCGATGCGGTTCTCTCGCAAGCGGCCTGGGCGTTAGGTGTTTTGGCAACACTGCGGAACACTCCATAACGCGGCCGCTCGCCGGTAAGATATTCGTTCATTTGAAAAACCAAGGCGCGGTACAAGCACCATTCTGGCGAACCGAAAACAATAAATGAGTACTGGAAGTCAAATGGTTCTACTCTAATACTTAACCCGCCGCCTGAAATTTCCAGAACTGAGCAAAGAACATCAAGGGCCAGGGTCTCTGCCACAGATTGAACCACAGCCCCCCTGGGGTCCAAAGGACAGGTGGCTCCGGCTATGGGAATGAACCCAGTCAGACTTACGTCCACGTCTGGGTTTCCGAGGAAACACAAAGTGGTTGTCAGCCCTTCGTGGTCAAACTTCAACGGACTGATTCCCACTTGTTCCACCAAATGATAGCGCCTTCCCGCCGCGGCAAACATCTCTATGAGGTACCGGACCTCTTCTGGGTCTGTTACAGTTAAAGAACCGCCCAGGAATCGGGAATTCTCCAGAGCGATCCGCTCGGCTGTGAGTGTGGCTAAAGCAGGGGGGACATCTCCTGGCATTACTGGAATCGGGCCGGCCAGTCCCCGGCTATCCCACAGTCTGGCCATCTGTGATGCTTCTGCGCTTGAAGCAGGCCGGACTTTTTGTGTCTTTGGGTCACAGTAGTTGAGCCCAGTCCAGCATCCCCAAAGTCTAAACTGGTCGTCTTCCGCTGGTGACTGTCGGAAAACAGCGCGCTTATTTTCCAGATGCTCCCGGACTAACTCCTCTGGGAAATACACCCGTTCGTCCGATAAGGTGTATCCCCGTTCAGCCAGACAGTTTCTTACCCGCGGTTGAGTGCATCCCACGCCAATCTTTTCCAGCACCTTGAGAGCATCCGCAAGAATACTCTCCAGGTCAGATAACGACCACGGCGGAACAATCTTTGGCCTCCAGATTCTCATAAGATTTTTTCATGTAAAAGTTAAATTTCCTTGAAAAACAGTATCACCTACCTCAGCATTTTACCACATGTTGCCATAAGATTGGGCTCTCCGCATCTTTGTCAAGTGTCCGAACCGCCTGGTTAAAAAATCTATCTGGAAATTTCCAGCCTGATAAGGGGGTGGATAATGGCAAGATGGGTATGATAGGGAGATAAGAACCGGATTTTAGAACGATTAACCGGACTAATCGGGTATGGGCTAAG
>JAMWDF010000173.1 GCA_023818865.1 Candidatus Omnitrophota bacterium | reverse complement strand
AAGATTGTAGGTAATCCATGTTGGTAGAACCAGAATCCAAGTATAAAGAGTAAAAAAGTAGGGGTTATATATTTTATTATGAATTTATAAAATTTTGGAATTTTTATATCTGCACCTGAATGGATTTCTTCCCATGCTTTGTCTATTCCAAATATCCAGGCAAATAAAATTGTTTCTATTGTTGCAAATAGGACTAAACAGAATGTTCCTCCCCAGAAATCAAGTTCATCTACTACGCCCTGGCCTAAAAAGAAAATTGATGGCTGACACAATAGAAATGTAACTACAGAAAAAATTATGACTGCATTTTTTTTTGAAATATTAAATTCATCTTCAAGAAAAGCAATTGCTGGTTGTGCAAGAGAAATTCCTGAAGTTATACCTGCAAGGAATAAAAGTATAAACCACAGAAAAGCAAAAATTATCCCAAATGGAATTTTTAGTAATATTAAAGGCATTGTTACAAAACCAAGATTGAATGCACCACTAGTTGCAATTTTTACAATTTGCTCTGGTCCGAAAAATACAAATGCAGCAGGTATAACAATACTTCCTCCAAGTATTACTTCAGCAAATTCATTTGTTGCTGCTGAGGTAAGACCTGAGAGAACAACATCATCTCTTTTTGTTAGATAACTTGCATAGGTAAGAATTACTCCAATTCCTACTGAAAGAGTAAAGAAAATCTGTCCTGCAGCAGCAAGCCAGACCTTTGCATTTTTAAGTGCAGAAAAGTCAGGATTCCAAAGAAAACCAAGTGCATTTTTTAAGTTCCAATCAGGTTTTGCTAGATCAGGTGTGCCGAGAGTTAGAACTCTTATTGCAAGAATTATTCCACATATAAGGAGTGCAGGCATTGCCCAGTTGCAGAGTTTTTCAATTCCACTGCGAATGCCATGGTAAATTACTAAAATGTTCAGAAGAAAAGTAAGAAGAAAAAATAAATATGCAGTTCCAAGTCCGCTAAAATATTGATTTGATTCAAGCCCTTGATATCCTCTCAAAAATGCTTGCATGCTTTCCTGAGTTGTCGCAGTAGCATATTTTCCTGTAAGAGAAAAAAAAGCATAGCCAAGAAGCCATGATTCAATATATGTGTAATATATAAAAATTACAATTGGTCCAAAAATTCCTATAACACCAAAATATTTTATAAATCTGTTTTTTGACCACATTGAATGGAAAATTCCAGGAGCAGTTCCATGTCCAAATCCGCTGCCAAATCTTCCCGCAGTCCATTCAATCCACATAAGGGGGATCCCCAGTAAGAAAAGGGCCACTAAATAGGGAATCATGAATGCTCCCCCACCATTTTTGGCTGCCTGCACCGGAAACCGAAGAAAATTGCCCAGTCCAATGGCACTACCAGCCACAGCCAGAATAATTCCCAGCTTGCTGCCCCATCTTTCTCTTGCCATGTTCGTTAAATCAGATAAGTTCCGCCAGCTGTTTTCTTAACCAGGCGACACTTTCGGCGTACCCCTTCTCTTTGTCAGCCCCTTCATATTCAACGCACCAAACCCCAGTATAACCATGTTTTTTCAAAATGGAGAAAGCTGTGCTTAAGGGGATTTCTCCCTGGCCAAGAACCTTCCCCTGATACTCTGAACGGGCCCCAACTCCGTCTTTTAGGTGGGTATGCCGAACATAAGGAGCGATTTTTTCATAAATGGAAGGTAATTCTTCCACTGAGTACCCATACCACCGATAGTTCATAGTATCCAGATTGGCTCCCAGCCTCTTTGAACTAATTTGAGTAAGCAATTCCAGCTGAAACTGGTAGTTATTGGTAACACTTCCATGGTTGTCCAGGGCCAGGTAAATGTCTTCTTTTTCTGCCATCTCCACAGTTTTTTCTAATCCATAAAGAATCAGCTTAGCAAATTTGCTTTCTTCCACCCCCTCTTTGGGCCAGCCTCCGTCAACCCGAATCAGGTTTGTTCCTAGAAGATGAGCCAGTTTGAACACTTGGTGCATCCGGTTGATCTGTTTCTCCAGGTCTTCCGGAGTCTGTTGAATAAAGTCGTTTCCAGCAGAAAGTTGAGACACACAAAGGTGGTACTCGTCCAAGAGAACGGCTACCTTTTCCGCCATCTCCTCGGGCTGGCCTGTTTGATAGAGGGAATTAGCCTGAATTTCTACAAAATTCACTTGGTGTTCCCGGCACCAGTTGAAAAAATCCGGAAAGTCATTAAACGAGAAGTTATAATAAATCACGCCGATCCCGCTTGTCTTATTCATCTTCCTCCTTTGGTTAAAAAAATTTTACCATAAGAATTGGTTAGGTAAGACATTTTGCTAGAAATGATTTTCTTAATCTGATTGCTCGGTAAGGACAAACTTCAAAACAGCAAAGGCAGCGGATGCACCTTGAAAGACAAATATCTGGTGGTTTTAAAATAGCCTTGACCGGGCAGACCTGAACACAGGCCAAACATTGCTGGCAGCTTTTTTGGTCAATCTCCGGGAAAATAGAAAAAAATGGTCTTAGGGCTGAAAACAATTGATTGAAAAACGGGAACTTGAGCAATTGGAGAGGAAAAGTCACACCGGGTAAATCAACATCCCGCAAGGCCACAAGGGAATCACCAGTAACAGTCACCTGGGGTAAGCTGTAAAATTGGTTCCAGAGGTGCAAATGAGGTACCTGAACCGGCTTTAGTCCTAGTAACTCGGCACATACCATGTCAACCGCGATGCCATCAACCCCTGCAATAAGATAGCCACCTGGGCGGACCCGGCCAGCTGATGGTCCTTTTCCGTCCATGATGGTGATAGCATCAACCAGGTGAAGTAACAC
This sequence comes from Candidatus Omnitrophota bacterium, assembly GCA_023818865.1. GTDB lineage: Bacteria > Ratteibacteria > UBA8468 > B48-G9 > DSTR01 > JAMWDF01. The sequence continues at coordinate 2,244 of JAMWDF010000173.1, read as the reverse complement.
GTTCCTCTCTATTTTTCGGTAAAGTTCCAGAAGAAGCCAGCAGAAATCTTGTGGGGAAACAAACTGGCTATGAAGGAGGCTTTTCTTGAATCCCGGGATGCAACCGTAAAGGTTTTTTACGGCTGCGGTAATGAGGGTAAGGCTATGGGTTTTTAATTTTGGTAGATTTATTATTGGCCACTTTTGACTAGCTGCAGCCAGCGGCACATCAATTAGCTTTTTCTTTACCCTAAGAGAAACAAATACCGGCTGGTCAAATTTGACCAGCCGAGCATTGAGCCTAGAGGCAACTTCCTTGAGCCCACAATCCTGCCAGTAATCTTCTACCGGCCGAGCACTATTAGCCGGGCTGTCTCCAATAAGGATAGGTGAAGCCAGTAATTTGCCCAGGGCGAGCAAAAGATGAGGGTGGGTAGTCACCGCTTCCTGGGGAGAACGGGCAGAGAGCATGTTTGGCTTGAGCAAAATCGGAGAATTTACCCGAGAAAAATCTAACCGAAGAAGTTGCGCCAGACGAGAAATGGCTTGCTGAAGGTTCTCAGGATTGTAGTCTGGACACCTAACGATGGCTACGGTCGTCTCTAATAAAGCCAAGTTGTTCTTTCTGATAGTTTTCAAGAAAGTTTTCCTAAGGGTAATTTGACCAGGATATCAATTCCTTGTATCATATCACAAGAAAGTGCTGCGTTAAACCGGTGAAACATTCAGAGGGGAAATAGCATCAAAGAGTAACAAGGTATGTCCCCGTTAACCTTTTAACCAACCAGAGGAGGTGTAGAAATGGCTAAGTTTAAACTTAGACCGTTAGGTGATCGCGTAGTGGTTGAGCCACTGGAAGCAGAAGAGAAGTCAAAGGGAGGCATTATCTTGCCAGACACTGCCAAGGAGAAGCCTCAGGAAGGGAAAGTGATTGCTGTAGGCAAGGGGAAATTGGATGATGACGGGAAAGTTGTGCCTATGGAAGTAAAAGTAGGGGACAAAGTACTTTACGGGAAGTATGCAGGTACAGAGGTAACGGTTGAGGGTAAAGAATATATGATTCTTAAAGAAGAGGATATTCTGGCGGTAGTTGAAGAGAAGTGACAACCAGGAGGAGAAAATGGCGAAACAGATATTACTGGGAGAAGATGCCAGACGTAAGATTCTGGAGGGGATGGAAATTATGGCGGAAGCCCTTAAGCCCACATTAGGGCCTAAGGGACGGTGTGCTGTTCTGGAGAAGAAGTTTGGTTCCCCCAGCGTGATTAACGACGGGGTAACTATTGCCAAGGAGATAGAGCTGGAGGACCCTTTCCGAAATATGGGGGCTCAACTTCTTCGGGAGGTGGCTTCCAAAACAAACGATGTTGCTGGTGATGGTACAACCACCGCTTCTATTCTGGCCCTGGCGATTGCCCGGGAAGGGTTCAAGAATGTGGCGGCTGGAGCAAATCCAGTACATCTTCGACGGGGAATTGAAAAAGCGGTCAAGGCAGTTGTGGACAAGCTGAAAATGATGAGTAAGCCGGTTAAGGACAAGCAGGAAATCCAGCAGGTAGCCACGATTGCAGCCGCCAATGACCTAGAGATTGGGAAAACGATTGCTGACGCTATGGACAAGGTTGGCAAGGAGGGAGTAATTACCGTTGAGGAAGCCAAAGGGACAGAAACAGAACTAAAGGTAGTGGAAGGGATGCAGTTTGATCGAGGTTACCTCTCTCCTTATTTCATCACCGATGCCGAAAGAATGGAGTGTGTTCTCCAGGACGTCTACATTCTAATTCATGACAAGAAAATCTCAGCAGTAAAAGATATTCTCCCCCTGCTAGAAAAGGTTGCCCAGAGCGGAAAACCTTTGCTAATCATAGCGGAAGAAGTAGAAGGGGAAGCCTTGGCGACACTAGTGGTGAATAAGCTTCGGGGGACTTTAGCCTGCTGCGCCGTGAAAGCCCCTGGTTTTGGTGATCGGCGCAAGGCAATGCTAGAAGACATTGCGATTCTCACTGGTGGTCAGGCAATTATGGAAGAACTGGGATTGAAACTGGAGAATGTAGACCTGAGTATGCTTGGCCGGGCCAAACGGGTGATTGTTGACAAGGAAAACACGACGATTGTGGAAGGCGCCGGTTCAGCTTCCAAGATCCAGGGCCGGATCAACCAGATTAAGGCCGAAAAAGAAAAAACAACCTCTGACTATGACTGGGAGACGCTGGAAGTAAGACTAGCTAAACTGGCTGGTGGCGTAGCAGTAATTAATGTTGGGGC
>JAMWDF010000172.1 GCA_023818865.1 Candidatus Omnitrophota bacterium | reverse complement strand
CGGGTTTTTCATCTTTGCCTTAAGTAGCGTACCAAACGACAATGTGAAGAAAAATCCCGAAGAGCGGTGGCCTAAGACTGACTGGTCAGATGGCGCTTATCGGGGCTGCGGAACACTGGTCTATCCTGGACCGGATTACCAGCTGATACCGGGGATGAGACTGGCTCATCTTCGGGACGGATTGGAAGATTACGAGTATTTTGCTCTTTTAAAAGAAAGGCTGAAGGTTAAATCTGGCAACCCTCAATGGCAAGAAGAAGCAAAAGAGGCTCTGAATATTGAGCCAGAAATCATCCAGGACATTTATACCTGGACCAAGGAAGAGAACCTGCTGCAAGCCAAGCGAGCAAAACTCGCCAGGCTAATCCAGGTTTCCCTTTATGGAAAAAAATAAGAGAAGTTTTTGGTTAGGGAACAATTAAGATTGGTACCTTTGACCTCACTGGTCTCCGGTGACTGCTCTTACTGCTTGACGCTGACGGCTGCCCGCTAGATAGCCTCCAAAACCCAAAGAGTTTCCAGCCACTCCTGAAAAGTTTCTTTTGGTTCTCTTCACCCCTATTATCTTTCAACCAGGGGCCCGAATTCTACCTTATTTATTCTTGACATATGGAGAGCACTCCAGAGAAAGCCCCGACCTCACAATACTAATTTTGATATTCATTTCCATATCCAACTGTGACATACCGGCTGTACCAATTCAGGCTCGCTACCAGATACAACCAACCCGGATGCATCGTCTGTAGGTGGGCTCCGACGCCCAGACCTCACTTGGGACGACTGACCAAGGGATCCCCAACAAACACGGACATATCTTGTGTCCCAAATTTGCCGCTCGGGATTTTTGTCTTAAAAACTCCGCCGGACTTATTCTTCATTTTTGTCCCCCAATTCGGTCAGCGCCACTCTCTTATCTTACACCCATAACCATTGCCCAGTTTTTGGGGAAGACTTCTTTCTTTTTCTTATTGTTTTCAAATTCCATTCTCTTGGCTACAGCAGGTCTTCTTTTAATGTCCGGAGTACTCGCTCAGTCTCTGCCTTCGCTTTGGGATTATCACCATAGGCAAATATCTGCTTGCCGGTCCAAGTTACTCTCACAATATCCAATTTCGCCTGATAATCCACAAGCTTCCCAAAAAGAGAGTTATACAAAATGTTGCCAGAACAAGAAAATCTAACGCAAGTGACATCTGTCTGACGAGGTTAAAAGAAAAATGGAGAATATCCGCTCCATAGGTAAGCGGCATAACGTAAGATAATGGCCTCAGAAAAACAGGAAGTTGGTCAATAGGAAAAAACAGCCCGCAAAGGAAAATCATGGGAAAACGGATAAAATTAGAAAAAGTCTGGGCTTCAAATACCTCTCTGACTGATACCGCTACGAGAAGTCCAAGGAAGGTGTAGCTTATCGCTATGAGGAGTATCGCCGGAATAAGAGTTATCCAGTTAACGTTGGAAAGATCGGTGAGGAAACTGGCCATGATAACCGGAACAAAGCCGTTTACTATTCCGAATATTAGGGCTCCGGTCGTCTTGGCAAGCATAAGAAGTTCCAGCGAAATGGGCGCAAGAAGTAGCCGTTCAAAGGAACGTCCCTTTTTTTCAAATGTTATGGTAACCGCTAACAGGCTTGTCGTCCCGAATAAAACGGAGATGGCAACAAGACCTGGAAGAAAACTAAGGATGTTTTCCAATCCCTGTCCTGACCTTATAAAAGACATTCCTGTCCAGGCAAGGGGGAAGATGATGCCCCAGCTTATATTGGGCGGTTTAAGATAATAGGCCCGGATATCTTTCAGCAGTATATTTCAGACAGCAATTCTTGCTCTATATGCTGCCTCCCCATTTTTCATTCTCCCCTTTCATCGCGTTGGCTTCAATACCTGTTATCTTGACAAAGACATCTTCAAGTGACGGTCTTATCCTGCGGGCTTCGAATACTTCAGCTCCGCGGTTTTCAATGAACTTTACAATAGGTCCGATGAGAATAGGGCTCTTGGATTCAAGCTTGATGGTGGTTCCTGGGGATGGACTACAGTTAACCTCAGGGAAAGTTTTCTCAATTGTCTCGGCCAGTCCTTCTACATAATTTGACAAGGCAAACTCCATAGCGAGGCGCCCTTCTGTCAGCCGCATTAGGTTTTCGGTTGTATCCAGGCAGACGATTTTCCCGGAAACTATGAAAGCAATTCGTTGACAAAGTCTTTCAGCTTCCTCAATGTAATGGGTGGTCAAAAATATGGTCGTTCCTGCTGAATTCAAATTGTAAATCAACTGCCGTATCTGCCTGGCGCTTGCCACGTCTATGCCGGTTGTTGGTTCATCAAGAAAAAGTATGGGGGGAGAGTGAACAATTCCAGCGGCAATGGTGAGTTTCCGCTTCATGCCCTTAGAATATTTTTCAAACTTGCGGTTTGCGACCTCACTCAGTCCGAATTCTTTCAGGAGTTGCCAGGCACGGCTTTCTCTTCTACGCCTCTCCAGGCCTTAAAGGGCGCCGCAGAAGGTAAGATTTTCATACCCGGTGAGTTCAGGATAAAGATTGCTTTCATCCGGCACTATCCCCATAAGATACTGGGCAGCCTTCGAATTGGCGGAACAATCTATTCCTTTTATATGTATGGACCCTTTATCCGCTCGGGCAAGACCGGTAAGCAAATTTATCGTCGTGGTTTTGCCAGCCCCGTTGGGACCGAGGAAACCGAACAATTCTCCCTGGAAGATATCCAAGTCAATGCTCTCCACCGCCTGCACTCCTTCAAAGCGCTTGCTTAATCCTCTTACTTCAATTATCTTGTTAAATCCATTATCCCTCATTCTTATCCGTTGGTTCACAGCAATGTTGTTTGGCATCTCCATGACATTTCCTTATCTGCTTAGGGGGGCAGGTTTTAGGATCTTTGCCCTTTCCGCATTTTTTCTTTTTTTCTTTCTGCATTTATCTTCAGCTCCCTTCGCGGTAAAAGTTTATTGAGAAACACGCAACTGTTTTCAAGTTCTTCCGGCGCCAGCGTATAATGAACCCAGTATCCCTCTTTCTTCTTTTTCACCAGGCCAGCGTTCTCAAGAATTTTCAAATGCTGTGATACAGCCGCCTGAGAAATATTCATCATGCTGACGAGAGCCTTGACGCAGAACTGACGCCTTGATAATAGTTGGATAATTTCCAGCCTGACTGAATTAGCAAGCGCTTTAAAGACTCTCTCGGGATTTTTGCTGTTAGTCATATAACTAAATAACCATATAATGTTTTGCTTATATTATACCAACTGACTTTTTTCTGTCAACGCTGGAATTGTTTCATAAGAATGGTAGTGTAAGATATTTTCTGTAAATTCAGTTAGGCAGACTCCCTGACAAGAATGAATTCTGGATTGTTACCCGCAATTGAACCGGCGGCAATTGCTACTTAAAAGAAGGGGGAATTTACAGAAAGCAGAACCATCGTAAGGAAAGAAGCGCCCGAATAGAGGGAAAACAATAGGCTGCGGAATTGACTCTTACCTGACGCGGTTAAACTCTATTTCCAGCCATCCCATTATATCTCTATACTCTGGCCAGCCCTCACTTTAATAAAATCCTTGCCGTAGGCTTGGGCAAATATATCCTCTGCCTTTTCTCCTGAACAGTGCGTAGGAGCAACCTTTTCAATTCCCATGATTTTAGACTCTCTAACAATAAGGTCAATGACCCTTTTGTCTTCTTCCAGCAGATGAAATCCACCCATTACAACAAACAATTTTTCTGTTTTAAAGTGTTCTTTTACTACTTCAAGTATTTTTAAGATACCCGGATGGGCACACCCGGTTATTACGGAAACACCATTTACTGTTTTTAGAACCAGCGCCTGTTCCGCTATAGGCTTTCCTTTATAAATTCCGGATATTTCTCCTGTAATATAAATGCCTTTTGCTATTTCCCTGAATTTTCTTGTTTCAAATGGTTTCCCGCCGTAACTGGCAATTTTCTCTCTTGTTTCCTGGGAAAACCCCGGACAGATGTAAACAGGAATGTCTTTCTTCCTTTGCTGAAGTAATGACTGTAATCCGCCGGTATGGTCCCAGTGGTCGTGAGAAATAACGATACTTTCAATGTCGTTTAGATTGATACCTATTAATTTAATGTTACCAAGAAGCCATCCCCCTTTCTCTCCGGTATCAAAAAGGACTCTGTTATCCACAAGAAACGAAAGTCCCCATCCGATATAAATCTGTTTGGTGACAGCCGCCTTGTCAAAAATTACCTTGATTTCCATTTTTTCCGGTCTTATGCCCCTGTTTGATTTTAAATCCTGGTGGTAACAAGAAAGCAACTACCAGGAATATCGCAGCCAGACGAAATATTATCCGCCATCTTATTTATGCCGACCGTTTATCTGAAAATTTTACCCCAGATATCTCTTATTTGTCGGGATATGTTGTCGTGGTCTGAAAACTCAATATAGGGAACTGTTTGAACTATGGACTTAGGCACCCTGTCTGAAAAAGGGATATATCCTGCTATCTTAAATTTCTTCTCCCTACATATCTTCTCTATCCTTGCAGTATTTTCAGGATTCGGTTCGGTTATGATAAGAGCCAGGTCAGCCCCTGAGAGTGTTGCAATAACAGGACAGCCTATACCCGGTGGCCCGTCTATGATAATGTAATCCGCCCTTTTTTCTTCCGCCAGTCTAAGTATCTTCCGCTTTCCTTTTCTCTTATCAAGATCGCCTCAACAGGGCATCCGTAACTACAAGCACCGCACCCTTCACAGGAAATCGGGTCTATGACAATTCTATCAATGCAGCCCTTTTTATCCTTAACTGTTTTTGCTGCTTCAAACCGGCAGATGGTAAGACATTTTCCACACCTGATACATATATCCTCATCAATCTCTGCTTCATACCCACCCTTAAAGACCTCCTCTTGCTCAATTTCAGGATGGAGAAGTATGTAAAGATTGGCTGCATCCACATCACAGTCCACCATAAGTTTATTTTTTGCAATTACCGCAAGAGAGGCAGTAAAAAATGTCTTGCCTGTCCCTCCTTTTCCGCTGGCTATCGTGAAAGTCATCTTATTCCCTTATCA
>JAMWDF010000009.1 GCA_023818865.1 Candidatus Omnitrophota bacterium | reverse complement strand
AAGGAAGTGGTAGTTGGTTTCAATTTTTGTTTTGGTGCCCACCGGAAAGGGACAACTGATTTCCTGCAAGAAGTAGCTCCAACTTTCGGGCTGAAAGTTACTGTCGTCCCACCGGTTATTGTTGGAGATTCTCCGGTTAATAGCACCCGGATTCGTCAATCTCTTCAGACTGGGAGGGTAGAAGAGGCTAATGAGTGTCTTGGCCGGCTTTTTTCTTTTCGGGGGCGGGTGATCACAGGTGAACAAAGAGGGAAATTTCTTGGTTTTCCGACAGCTAACCTTTATGTTAGCCAGGCAGTCAAATTACGTTTTGGCGTTTACGCCTGCTGGATAAAACTGAAGGATGAGTATTTCCGCGGAGCAATGAATATTGGGGTCAGTCCTACTTTTGGCCATAATGAAGAGACGGTAGAGGTCCATCTCCTTGATTTTTCCGAGGATATTTATGGGCAGGAACTCATAGTTTATGTAATGAAATATCTCCGCTCGGAGAAAGCCTTTCCTGGGGTTGAGTCTTTGCGAAACCAGTTAAAGGAAGATATGGTTGAAGTGAGGAGAGTTCTTTCTCATTTACCTCGGTTTGACTGAGGAGCCGTCAGAAAGTATACTCTATGTGACCAGCAGGTAGCAGAACCGGATTTAATTAATATATTTTTTGCTTCCAAGGGGGAACTTATGGGGAAAAGGCCGAAAGGAAAAATCAGACCAGCTAAATATGTTTACTTTTTTGGTGGTGGGAAAGCTGACGGTAATGAGTCAATGAAAAATCTTCTCGGGGGCAAGGGGGCCAACCTGGCTGAAATGGCTGGTCATCCCAACCTCAGGTTACCGGTTCCGCCAGGGTTCACTATTACCACTGAAGTGTGTACGTATTACTATCAACACAAGAGAAGTTATCCCGCCGGATTAAAGGAGCAGGTGGACACGGCGATGGCAAAGATTGAAAAACTGATGGGCAGAAAGTTTGGCGACCCGGAGAATCCTCTTCTTGTTTCGGTTCGCTCTGGAGCGCGGCGGTCCATGCCCGGGATGATGGAAACTGTGTTAAATGTGGGGCTGACCGAAAAGACTATACCTGGGTTGATCAAACAAAGTGGGGGCAATGAGCGGTTTGTCTATGATGCCTATCGCCGGCTAATCATGATGTATTCTGATGTGGTGATGGAAAAAGCCGCGGGCATAGAACCAAAAGAGGGAAAAGGTATAAGAAAAATTCTTGATGAGCAGTTAGAGGAGGTGAAAAAAGAGAAAGGTTACACTGCTGATACTCAGCTAACAGCAGACGAAATAAAGAATCTTGTTATGAGGTTTAAGGAGACGGTAAAAGCTACCTTAGGCAAGGTTTTTCCTGATGACCCTGAAGAGCAATTATGGGGAGCTATCGGGGCGGTATTTGCTTCCTGGAACGGGAAAAGGGCTGTAGAATATCGCAGAATTGAAAAGATTCCTGACGAATGGGGAACAGCGGTGACAGTCCAAACTATGGTTTTCGGCAATATGGGGGATGACTCGGCCACCGGGGTGGCCTTTACCAGAAATCCAGGGAATGGAGAAAAGCAGTTTTACGGGGAATATCTGGTGAATGCACAGGGAGAGGATGTAGTGGCTGGAATTAGAACTCCAGCCCCCATTAATGACTATTCAAAAAACGACCAGAGTCGGCACCTACCGACATTAAAGGACCTTATACCGCAGGTTTACCGACAGTTAGACGATATTCAAAGGCGGCTGGAAAAGCATTATCGGGATATGCTGGATATAGAATTTACAATTGAAAAGGGACGGCTATTTATATTGCAATGCCGGGTAGGGAAGAGAAATGGAATAGCGGCTGTGCGGATGGCAACCGATATGTATCGGGAAAGATTGATAGACAGGGAAACAGCCGTAATGAGAGTGGCTCCACCCCAGCTGGTGGAATTGCTATTACCGATGCTTGACCCGGCAGCAGAGATGAAGAGTTCTCCTTTGGCCAAAGGTTTGCCGGCCGGTCCTGGTGGGGCCATAGGCCGGGTGGTGTTTAGCTCGGCTGACGCGGTAGCCTGGGCGGAGCGAGGAGAAAAGGTTGTTTTGGTGAGAGAAGAAACCAGTCCTGAAGATGTTGACGGGATGCACAAGGCACAAGCCATTCTAACCAGCAAGGGAGGAATGACTTCTCACGCAGCGCTTGTAGCTAGAGGTTGGGGCAAGTGTTGCATAGTCGGATGTTCGGAAATTGAGATTGCGGCTGACAACAAGTCTTTTACCGCCAAGGCCGGTAAGATTATCCGGGAAGGTGACTGGATTTCTCTCAATGGCACGCGGGGCCTGGTTTATGAAGGGAGTTTACCCTTGGTTGAACCCCAGTTAGAGAAAAACCAGGCCTATCGTGACTTGATGAAGTTAGTGGATAGTATCAAACAAATGGGGGTTCGGGCTAATGCCGATACACCTGAGGATGCCAGAAAAGCTCTTCAGTTTGGAGCGGAGGGAATAGGTCTTTTTCGGACGGAACATATGTTCTATGGGGAAGGCAGCGAAAAACCTCTGTTTCTCCTCCGGAAAATGATTATGAGTAGCACCGCGGAAGAGAGGAAAGCAGCTTTAAGTGAACTTTTTCCCTATGTAAAGAACGACATTAAAGCTACTCTGGAAGTTATGGATGGCTTACCAGTGACTATTCGGCTCCTTGATCCGCCCCTGCATGAATTTGTTCCTCATGACGAAGAGAAAATGAAGGCGCTCGCTGCTGAACTCGGAGTAGATATGCAAGAACTGGTGAAAAGGGCGGAGATGCTCAAAGAGAATAATCCGATGTTAGGTCATCGAGGTGTTCGTCTGGGGGTGACTTATCCCGAGATAACGGAGATGCAATTTCGAGCCATTCTCGAGGCTGCTGGTGAGCTACTCAAACTTGGGCGTAAGGCCTTCCCGGAGATTATGGTTCCGGTCACCTGTTCAGTGAACGAATTGGAGAATCAGAAACGAATTCTGGAGCAAGTTTACTCAGAGGTTTGTGCTTCCCTGGGGCTCAAGAAGATACCTTTTCTTTATGGAACCATGATTGAAATTCCACGAGCAGCCTTGGCGGCTGGGGAGATGGCCAGGGTGGCTGAGTTTTTCTCCTTTGGAACAAACGACCTTACCCAAATGGCCTTCGGGTTTTCCCGCGATGATATTGGCTCTTTTCTTCCAGAGTATCTCAACGCCAAGATCCTTCCGGCAGACCCGTTTCAGACAATTGACCAGATAGGTGTGGGTGAACTGGTTATTCTGGGCATAGAGCGAGGCCGGGCAACCAGGCCTAGTCTTAAGGTAGGCATTTGCGGAGAACATGGTGGCGACCCTGACTCGGTGAAATTTTGCCACCGAGTGGGAATGAATTATGTCTCATGCTCCCCTTTTAGGGTGCCAATTGCCAGGCTGGCCGCGGCGCAGGCAGCGATTGAATTAAAATCAGCAACACAGGGCAGGGCAAAGAGAAGAACAAAGCGCAAAGAGTGAAACTTAATAAGTTCCTCTGTTCTGAATGTCTGTACTTCTGAAGTTATTATTTTGGCCACAGGTAGTATCTGACCGTTTGCTCAAGTTGGCCGGGCTGGGAGTGTGGCAAAAAGTTAACTTGTACCCTTGGCGAAAGAAGGATTGGCTTTATTGGGAAAAAGGTAAAGCCGGTTCCTAAGAGCACCGAAGGTTGAACTCCGGAGAAAGGTTATGTTTTGGGCGACTCCGTTCTGCTCAAGAATAAACCAGAGGAAAATGGTCAGGTGTTTCTGCCTGGTAATTTCTCCTAGCTTAAATCGCTTACCTTCCAAAAGCCATAACTCAAGAGAAAGCGACGGATACCAATTGTTTTTAAGCCCGGCTGCTTTACCAGCCATCGGTAACCAGTAAAACGCTATTTTAAAGGCAGCTTTTGGAAAAAACCGAGTCTTTCCCCAACATAACCTAATTTCTCCATTTTAAAACGCTCCCTTTGGTATCTTAACAAAGGAAGACTGGGCTGGCTGCGAAAAAAGCATTTTGTTGGCCGGCCGTATTCTCAGGAGAAACAGTTTTCCCCCTTGGCTATTCTTGTCAAACCGGATAATAAAGGTATAATGAAGTTGCCTTCAGGGTATAACTTCATAAAAAAGGAAGAGGTTTGCCGGGTAGAGAAGAAAAATGATGACCTAAGAAAATGGGTGAACTGGGGCGAGTTAAGATTCAGTAAAATAAAAACATGGAGGAAAAATGGGAAGGAGAGAATTTATTAAGCGAGCGGTGTTTTCACTGGCTGGATTTGGGCTAGTGGGGCGGCTAAAATGGATTTCCCGAGGATTAGCTGAAGCTGAGGAGAAGACAGAAATTGTTTCAGTAACTGACGCTTCCGAGGAAAAAGCGGCTTACCGAGCGATTGAAATGCTGGGTGGTATGGGCAAATTTGTGAAAAAAGGGCAAAGGGTGGTGATTAAACCCAATATAGCCTGGAACCGGACTGTGGACCAGGCAGCGAATACCCATCCTGAAGTAGTTAAAGCCCTGGTGAAGCTGTGTCTTCAGGCAGGCGCCAGAGAGGTGATAGTTATTGATAATACTTGTAATCCTTGGAATATGACCTATGTGACCAGCGGGATTGAAGCAGCAGTAAAAGAAGCTGGTGGTACGATGAAACCGCCAGTTTCCTTCAAGAAGGTTAACCTGGGAAGTAGCCAAGTGCTAAAAGAGGCGGAAATTTTGGAGGAGGTAGCCTCGGCTGACGTGCTGATCAATGTCCCAGTGGTAAAAGTCCACGGCTCTCAAGCGAAAGTGACTATTTCCATGAAAAATCTGATGGGGGTAGTGAAAGATCGGGGATTCTTCCACCGGACAGATTTGAACCGGTGTATAGCGGAGATAGCCGCATTCATTAAGCCCGCCTTGACTGTACTGGATGCGACCAGAATACTTTTAACTAGAGGGCCCCAGGGGCCAGGAGAGGTGAAGATTTTGAAAACGGTCGTGGCCGGGACTGATTTTGTGGCTTTGGATGCTTTTGGGGCTACGCTCCTTGGCGTAAAGCCAGAAACTGTTGGCCATATTCAGATAGCGGCAGAAATGGGTCTGGGGCAGAATGACCTAACGAAGGTGAGGGTGAGAAAGGGGTAATGGGTAACATTAAGTTCTGGGGTAGAAGAATCTGGGAAAAGAAGGGCCGTTTTCGGTGGGTCGTCCAGCTGCTAATGGTAATTTTTTTGGGAGCCAGTCTTTTTGGGAAGAATTTTCCCATACCCCGAAAGGAATCCGCAGCTATTTTTTTTCGGGCAGATGCTTTTTTGGGTCTGAGTAGTTATCTGGCCACAGGTATAAATCTTCCCGGCTGGTGGTTATCTCTTGGGCTAGCTATTGCCATTTTCCTAGCCGGAAACTTCTTCTGTTACTGGTTTTGTCCATTTGGCGGAGTGGTTGATATCCTGTGGCTTGTTTTCCGTAGAGGGCGCTGGCCGGTACTGTGGCGCTTGCCTGCTTGGTTTCGCCATCTTCGGTTTGGACTATTCTGGGTCTTCATCGTTGCCAGTCTGGCTGCCTTTTGGGGCGAAAGGATTCCTAATTTTGCCTGGGTTCTTGACCCTTTTGGTTTGATGGTCCGCGGTCTAATTCTCAAAGGTAAATGGTTATTTTTCCTTGGGTTAATGGTTATTTTCAGCCTAATCTTCTTCCGAGGGTGGTGCCATAGTTTCTGTCCACTGGGTGCTTGCTACTCGCTGATTGGTATGGCTGGCAAAAAGATGAGAAATAAGAAGGGGAGGGGAAGTGGAAAAACTCAGCCGGCGTGAATTTCTTAACCAATTGGTTAGTATGGGGTTAGTGGCTTTCTTTCCTTTTCTTTTGAGGGAGAGACAAATCTCAGGGCTAATCAGACCTCCTGGTTCGGTATTTGAATCACTTTTTAACAAACTATGCTTCAGATGCGGAGTTTGTTTCAAAACCTGCCCAGCTCACTGTCTTTGGCCAGTGCCTTTAGACCTGGGATTGAATTCCTGGGGGAGTCCTTACATTATTCCTAGAAAAGCAGGGTGCCTCCGGTGCGGAGCCTGTGGTCGAGCTTGTCCTTCTGCAGCCATCCGTCCGGTGCCGACAGAACAGGTGAAGATGGGCACGGCCAAAATAAATCCTGCTCTATGTCTCGTCTGGCAATCAGGTAAGGAATGCCTGGTTTGTCTGGAATATTGCCCAGTAGGAGCGGTCATCCTGGATGAGAAAGGAAGGCCAAGCGTGGAACCTTCACTTTGTGTTGGATGTGGTCTATGCGAGGAAAACTGTCCGGTAACTGGTTCTGTGGCGGCAATTACGGTATCAACAAAAGGGGAAAAACGTTATTATCCGAAAGAGAATAAGTATCGGTGAGACAAAAATTTACATAAGGAGGGGGCATGTTTAACATCGGCGCACCGGAACTCATCCTTATATTGATCATTCTCCTCATCTTGTTTGGCGCGAAAAGGCTTCCGGAGATTGGTCGGGCGATCGGGAAAACCCTCGGAGAATTTAAGAAGGGGCTGCAAGAGGCTAAACGAGAGATAGAGGAATCGGAACAAGAGAAAGATGAGGGAGAAAAAGGAAAGAGTTAATTCCCTAAGTTTTTGGGAACATCTGGAGGAACTCCGTCGCCGAATTCTGTTCGTCTTGTTTGTATGGATTTTGGCTGGGGCCTGTTTCTATCTCTATTCGGATAAAATACTTAAGTTTCTATTTGCCCCTCTGGTTCCTTTTCAACCAAGACCAGTCTTTACCCGTCCCCTAGAGCCTTTTATGGTGACTTTTGGGGTGAGCTGCTTCGCTGGATGCCTGGTAGCGCTGCCTTTGTTAATAGTAGAAATCTGGCTTTTTGTAGCTCCAGGTCTTAACAAAGAGGAACAGAAAATTTCCCGTTTAATAATCCCAGGACTGGTGATTTTCTCTTATGCCGGAATGGCTTTTGGTTTTTTTCTCTTGGTTCCGGTTGCCCTTAAGGTGCTTCTCGGTTTCAGCCGAGGAATAATGATGCCGTTTCTTTCTGCTGGGTCGTACTTGGGATTTGTAGCAGTTATCACGCTTGGTCTTGGGGTTGTCTTTAATCTGCCGGTTGTCTTGGGAGCAATGGGTGGCTTGGGTATCGTTCAACCAGCAACGCTGGCCAAAAACCGGAGGCTAGCTCTAGTGGGCGCTCTGGTTCTGGCAGCTATCATTACTCCCACCACAGACGTTGTGACGCAGTTGATGTTAGCGGCACCACTGGTTGTCCTTTATGAGGTTGGAATCATTTTTTCTAAGATATTTTCTAAGCAGTAATCATTTGAAATAAAAAGCCTTGGTATGGCTTATTTAACAAAAAATATTAAACATCAGCATTCTTCCGAAATGTGTCTCAAGACGGTTTGGGAAAGAAACCATCAGGTAACATAATAATTCTTATGCGACGTTATTTTGCTAACGCTTTTCTCTAGAATGGCTTGCCGCAGAAATTCACAGTTTAATTTTTAAGTTATGGGATGGTCAGTGGTGGTGTGGACCTGAGACCCCTTTTACGGAAAGAATAGCTGAGGCTCGTTATTAGGTGCTGGGATAGATACAGATTGACGGGGAAAAATCTTACCCAGGAGATGGATGGAAGCATAGCCAGCGTAAAAAAGAATAAATCCAGAGAGGAGAAGGCCAACAATGATATTAGTGAGAAGGAAGATTATGGCGAAGGACCCGATATAAAGGGTAAGAATGACGGAATAGATAATAAGATAATCTTTCGGTACAAGGAAGATGCGGTCTAAGATAAGGGGTATATTGAAGGCCCGGCTGAGGTTTCTTGTTTCTACGGCCGAGGCCAGGGCAAAAGGAAGCAGAAAGGTAGCCAAAAGAAAGAAGAGAATCATCAGGAGGTTGATTACCTGACCGCGGATGAAAGATAAAGACAGGATTTTCCCTCCGGAAAGGGTCGTCGTAAAGAACCCGCCTAAAATCATCAATAAAACAGGGATTGCGAGGTAGGTAATGGCTATACCTGCTCCTATCAACCCACAGCAAAAGAGTTCCCTGAGATTTTCCTCCCACTGGACAGGTGTCTTGTCCAGGCGAAGAATTCTTTCCAGTTTTTTCATGAGGAAGCCAATGGCGATGAACTGCAGCAAAGGAAGAATCAACAACAAGCCCCCTACCAAGATGTCCTGAGTATTCCGGCGGGTTTTAACTGTTGCCCGAAAGGCATCAAGTATCTTTTTTCTCATATAAGCGGATGAGACTTAGCATGTCTCTAACTGCTTGTTCCAGTCCAGAGAAAACTGCCCGACTAATAATGCTATAGCCGATATTTAGTTCTTCAATGCCTGGTAGTCGGCAGATAGGTCTAACATTGAGGTAGTCAAGGCCGTGACCGGCAAAAACTTTCAGGCCTATTGACAGAGCTAGTTCTGCCGCCTGACTAAGGCGGTTGAATTCATAGGCCATTCCTACATCATCTTCGGCTTCTGCGTACCGACCAGTGTGAAATTCCACTGAGTTAACCTGTAGCTGGTGAGCTGCCTGGATTTGTTTTTCTTCAGGTTCAATAAACAGGCTTACATCTATGTTCTTACTTTTAAATGAGTTAACTACGTTGATAAGGCGAGAATATTGGCCGGCCACATCCAGTCCACCTTCAGTTGTCAGTTCCTCTCGCTTTTCCGGAACCAGGGTCACTTGGTGAGGCATCACTTGCAATGCAATTTTAATGATTGGTTCGCTGGCTGCCATCTCAAGGTTAAGTCTTGTTTTCACCATCTCTTTCAAAAGGAACACATCTCTGTCCTGGATGTGCCTTCGGTCTTCACGCAGGTGACAGACAATAGAATGGCAGCCTGCCTTTTCACAAACTAAAGCCGCCTCCACCGGGTCAGGAGTTCTCCCCTTTCTTGCCTGGCGCAGTGTGGCCACGTGGTCAATGTTAACCCCTAACCTAATCATCACTTCCTCCTTCGGACTAATACTTTTTCAGGTTCAACCTTGATTATACTCACAGCCGGGTCAGCGGAGACAGAAACAGGGACTTGAGACTCTGCGATTTCTTCATCAGGCGGATGGACAGTGGGCCGAAAAAACTTATCGGAGAAGAAAGAATGTTTGGTTCGGGAAACAAAATAGATATCCACTGATCCGGGAATAATTTCCCACCTATCCGAGGCTTGAGAATCTACTTTTACCGGAATTCCTCTGGCACTTTTCAGGGAAACTGTTTGAAAAAATCGCCCCTTATCACCACTGGAACTAAGAACATAAAACCAGAGAGTGCTTCCAATGAGAAAGGCATAGATTTTAAGACGCCAGTGGTGGGTTATCACCCAGAGCCATTTTTTCTTACTCATTGCTTTGTCTTTGGCGATTAAAGGCTTGCTCTATTTTAAGTCGTAATTCAGAAAGTGACAAGTTTTCGTAAATTCGTCCGTCAGCGGCCAGGGAAATTCTGCCTGTTTCTTCGGAAGTGACAATTGCCAGCGCGTCGGTTTCTTCACTTAGCTTCAGAGCCGAAAGATGTCTGGTGCCCCAAAATTCCTGCTTAGGCCGGCTATCTAAGGGTAGGATGCAGCCGGCAGCAGCCAGACGATTATCCTGAATGATTACAGCTCCATCATGAAGGGGGCTAGCAGGGTTAAATATGGTCAACAAAATTCTCCGGTCAATAATACTGTCTAAGGAACAACCTGTTTCTATATATGTCCCCAGTCTGGTAGCTCTTTCTAGGATAATGATGCTGCCGATACGATGTTCGGCCAGAGCCCTCACTGCTTCCAGGATTTCGGTTGCTTGAGGTGGATGAAGGGGAGAAAATGGAAGAATCCGGCCTGTGCCCAGTTTTCTGAGGACGTTACGAAGTTCAGGTTGAAAAATAACAACCAGCGCCACTATCCCAATGGCAAATATTTTTTCCAACAGCCAGTTGAGGGTGGCCAGCCGGAGGCTGTGAGCCAAAAACGTGATTAGAAAAAGGACGAGAATACCTTTCAGCAACTGGACTGCTTTTGTCTCCCGGATGAAAACGATCAGGTAATAAATTAAGATGGAGACAATAGCAATGTCACAAATGTCAGTTAGGGTGAGAGAGGAAATAATTTTCATAGAAGTTGCTTCAGCATATTAACTAAGGCTTTATTCTCGGCCATGGTGCCAATAGTTATTCTGGCAAAATTTTCGCCCAAACCTGAGGCTGGTCTGGGTCTAATAAGCATTCCCCTCCTTTCTAATTTCTTAACTAATTCCCTAGTTGGTCTCTTGAAATCGCAAAGAATGAAATTTGCTTCAGTCGGGAGGCAAGAGATACCCAATCGGCTCAATTCCCTGAAGAGATATCTTTTTCCCCGAGTGTTCAATTGTTTACTTCGCCGGACGTGTTGTTTGTCTCCTAAGGCAACGCGCGCAGCTAACTGGGCCAGGCCTGTGGTATTGAAAGGCGGTCTAATTCTTTCCAGGAGATTGACCATTTCGGCAGAAGCAATGCCGTAGCCGATTCGCAACCCAGCCAGGGCGTAAATCTTTGAGAAGGTTCGGGCAATGAGAATATGGTGGTTTCGGAAGAAGTCTAAGGCCGAACCATAATCTTTACTTTCCACATACTCAGCGTATGCTTCATCTGAAATTACTACCACTCGCTGAGGTAAGTGCTTCCACAAATATTCTATTTGTTTGCGGGTAAGGATGGTTCCGGTAGGATTGTTAGGGTTGCACAAGATAAGCACTTTAGTCCTTTCTGTAATCCGTTCCAGGAAGCGATCAGGCTCATAGGAGAAATCGTTGTTTAGCGGCACTTCTACCGGGATGGCACCGATCATATGGCAAAGAATCGGATAGATCAGAAAAGAAGGTCGGGGGAAAACCACCTCTTCTCCAGGGTTGACAAAAACTTGCAGGCAAAGCGAGATGGCTTCACTAGAGCCACTGGTAATGATTAATTCTTCTAGTTTTAGCCTTAGGTGTCTGGCGAGTTCTTTTTTCAAATAGTAGGCTGACCCTTCTGGATAACGGGAAATGCTTTTGAGATTTTCCCGCAGTGCTTTGATGACTCTGGGGGAAGGCCCGAGCGGATTTTCGTTAGAAGCCAGTTTGATTACTGAGCGTAAACCATATCTTCTAAAAACTTCTTCAATTGGCTTGCCTGGGACATAGACCTGAATATATTTGTGACTGGGACGAGCCAAGGATGACAAATCCGCCATTTTTTGTTAACTCCGTTATGGTTTGAAACTACACGCTTTTTTTGCTTGCCCGAGTGTCTCAGAGGCTACGGCTCGGGCTGTCTGCCCACCGGCAGCTAAAATTTTCCGCACCAACTCTCGGTCAGCGTCAAGAGCCTGTCTTTTCTCCCGGATAACCTGGAGAAAAGAGACAACTTTTTCAGCCAGATTTCTCTTGCAGTCAGTACACCCAATTGCCGCAGAGATACAGCTGGCGGCAATTGACTGTGCCTCTGCCAGATTGAACAATTGGTGGTAAGCAAAGACAGGGCAGCTTTCTGGATGTCCAGGGTCCCGGCGATAAATTCTTCGGGGGTCGGTAAACATGTTAGTTATTTTTTCTCTGATTGTCTCCGGGCCGTCCTTCAGATAGATGCAGTTATTATAAGATTTACTCATCTTCCGATTATCGGTCCCAGGTATCTTAGGGGTTTCTGTCAATAAGGCCTCTGGTTCGGGAAAGAGCGGACCATAAAGATAGTTGAACCGTCTGGAAATTTCTCTGGTCAATTCAAGGTGGGGCAGTTGGTCAATGCCAATGGGGACACAATTGGCTTTGTAGATGAGAATATCCGCTGCCTGGAGTACCGGATATCCCAGAAAGCCATAGGTGTTTAACTCCTTATCCTGAAGGGCTTCTAGTTGCTCTTTGTAAACAGGGTTTCGTTCCAGCCAGGCCACCGGTGTAATCATAGAAAGCAACAAGTGTAGTTCGGTATGTTCCGGGACATCCGACTGGACGAAAATGGTGCTTTTCTGTGGGTCAAGCCCGGCCGCCAGAAAATCAAGGGCTACCTCTTCAACATTATTCCTTATTTGCTGAGGGCTAGCGTACTCGGTGCTGAGTGCGTGCCAGTCGGCAATCATATAAAAGCAGCGGTAGCCCTGATCGGGAAGTTGGCGCCAGTTCAGCAGAGCTCCGAAGAAATGTCCAATGTGTAACGGGCCGGTTGGACGCATCCCACTAAGGACAATCTTCATGTTATTAAGTTCCTAAGTTCTTAGGTTAATAACTTTGACTTTCAGGCAAAACCCTTTTGTAGATTTTCCTTCTGGCGCCAATTAAAATAATCTTGGAGTATGTGGTCATGGTCAAAAACTATCGGGCAGGGTAACCGTTCCCGGGTAAAGATACCTATCTCTTGAGCGTCATCGCCGGCTTGGGGTTCTCCGTCAGCCCTGGCCGTAAAAACGGTAGCGATGGTATGAAAACGCGGGTCACGCCCGGGTTCAGAGTAAGTATGAAACTGTTTTAGTTCTTTCACTTCCAGGGTAGTTTCCTCTTTCGCTTCTCTGATGGCTGCTTCCTCCAGACTTTCTCCGTAGTCTACAAATCCCCCGGGTAAAGCCCAACCATAAGGGTAGTTTTTTCTTTTAATGAGCACTACTTCCTGGCCGATGGAAATGATGATATCCACTGTGGGTAATGGATTGCGGAAGGTTTTCTCAGTGAGCCTAGCCAAAAAGATATCCGCAATTTTCAGAAAGTCCAAGAAATTCTGTTCTGACCAGAGGACAAATGTTAAGCAGCGGGGATAAGGGCTGAGTCCCATATTTGCCAGGCATTCCTCTATCATAACAGTAGCGGCCTCCTGGATTGTCAGGCCCCCTACTCCACAACCGAGAGCTGGAAAAGCCAAACTTTCCAGCTTCAGGTTCCGCGCCCAGGTTAGTACATTTCTGGTTGCCCGGCGAACAATGTCTTTTCCGGACCTTCCCTGCTCATCTACGGTTACCGTGTGGATAACAAACCTGGCTGGTAGATTACCAGCGCCAGTGACTATAGATTCTCCCAAGGAGACAGGGCAATGCTGCCTGGCCTCATCTTCAATAACGTTGCCTCCTTTTTTCTTAATAGCCAGAGCTAACCCGCCAGCCATCACCATCTGGCTATTTGCCGCATTAACAATGGCTTCTGATGCTTCAGCGGTCAGGTCTCCCTGTTTTATTTCCCACCGCGCTCCAGAGAAATAAAAAATGGCTTTGTTCATAATTGTCTCGGGTATTGTTCAACTTACCTGATTATATTTTAGAAACCACGTTCCTGTCAAAGAAAGCTTTAGCTGACGTCTCCAGTTTCGGCAATAATCTTTACCCAGACTTGCCGGGAACGAGGCCCATCAAACTCGCATAGAAAGATCCCCTGCCATGTTCCCAGAGCCAGCCGACCATTGATTACCGGAGCAAGAATTGAGTGCCCCACCAGAGAAGAAGCGACATGAGCGTCAGAATTGCCCTCCCCATGCTGGTAATTGCCCTTCTCTGGGGCTAATCTAGCCAAAATAGCCAAAATATCAGCCCTAACGGAAGGGTCAGCATTTTCATTAATAGTTACACCACAAGTGGTGTGGGGGACAAAGACCAGGCAAAAGCCAGTCCTTATCTTCTCATCTTCTATTAGTTTATTCACCT
The DNA here is from genome assembly GCA_023818865.1 of Candidatus Omnitrophota bacterium. Lineage (GTDB taxonomy): Bacteria > Ratteibacteria > UBA8468 > B48-G9 > DSTR01 > JAMWDF01. The sequence continues at coordinate 11,925 of JAMWDF010000009.1, read as the reverse complement.
GAGAAGTTATTTCCACCATTTCCCGGCGATTTCTGGTGTTAAGGCTAATTATTTTCATGCCTTATCCAAGGTAAAAAGCAGAATAAGCCTGGTAAGCGGAGTAGATGTCTGCTTTACTGGTTACTTCAAAAGGAGAATGCATGGATAAAACTGGGACGCCGCAGTCGGCGGTATCAATGTTCAACCGGGCGAAAAATGTAGCTACGGTCCCTCCGCCCCCCTGCTCCACTTTGCCCAGTTCCCCTGTTTGCCAACAGATGCGGTTTCTATCAAAGATATTTCTTAAGTATGAAAGATATTCTGCCGTTGGTTCAGTGCTTCCTGCCTTTCCCTTTGCTCCGGTGGTTCTTTCCAGAACCACGCCGCTGCCAATCTGGGCAGCATTCCGAAGGTCAAAAGCTTCCCGATAGGTAGGGTCAAAAGCCGCGGCTACATCGGCAGAAATAGCCTTTGAGTTTTCATAAAAAACTCTCTGGTTTTTCGCCTCCATTCCGGTTTTTTCAAACAGTTCCTCCACAAATCCCTGGAAGAATGACGATTGAGCAGAGGTCGCCCCATAACTGCCTATTTCTTCCTGGTCGACCAGAAGGCAAAAACAGCTTTTTACCGCGGAGGAAATATTTAAGAGAGCCTGAAGGCCGGTGTAAGCACACACCCGATCATCCTGGCCATAACCCAGAATCATACTTCTATCCAGGCCTAAATCCCTGGCTGGTCCTGCCGGGACAGCTCTAAATTCGCTGCTGATGAGATCTTCTTCCTCAATTCCCCATTTCTCTCTTAACAGGTGAAGAAAGTGGCTTTTAACTGATTCTTTTTTGCCACCCTTTCTGGGGAAACTACCAGCAAGAATATTTAGATTTTCTCCTGGGAATCCCTCTTCAATCGTCTTTTTCATCTGGTCTTTCGCTAAATGGGGCAAAAGGTCTGTAATGGTGAATACTGGGTCGCCAGGGTCTTCTCCCACGCAGATCTCTTTTTTCTCCCCATTTTTCAGAATCACGGTACCGTATAAAGCCAGAGGTATATTCAACCAGTGGTACTTCTTAATCCCGCCGTAGTAATATGTTTTAAGAAGTGTCAAACCACTTTCTTCGTAAACTGGGTCGGTTTTCAGGTCAAGTCTGGGCGAATCTATATGAGCAGCAATCAACTGTCCACCACTACTCAGAGGTTTCTCTCCAATTTGGCAGAAAACTATCTGTTTGTTTCTGTTGACCGCATAAACCCTATCACCGGGTTTTAAACGGTGATAGCTCTTAATTGGTTGGTATCCGTGCTCTTCAGCCAGCGTAAGGGAACCCTGAACAAATTTGCGTTCTACCTTATTGTTGGTTAAAAAATATCTATAACCTTCGGCAAAACTCAAAGCTTCGTTTCTCGTTTGTTCTCTCCAAGTTTTCCAAGCATTTCTTCGGTCCATAGTCTTTTCCTTAACAGTTAATTTTAGCCTGGAAAAAAGGTTGGGTCAAAGGGAGTTCTATTCAGAAGCTAGAACGGCACCAAGGGCAACCACAAATTGTGGCTGGGGTAATATTTTTATTTGGCGGTTTAAGGTTTTTTCTAGGGCAAGATGAAGCCCAGAACTTTTGGCTCCTCCCCCACAAAAAAGAATCTCACTACTTTCTGGGAACTGCTTGACCATACTGGCAATTCTGGCCGCGATAGAGAGAAATACTCCGGCAGCGATGTCTTCCCGGATAATTCCCTGAGCAATTAGGGAGACTACCTCACTTTCTGCAAAAACACTACATGTGCTATTGATGCTGGCTGGGTGATGAGCCGCCTTGGCTAGGCTGGAGAGACCGTCAATATCTGTGTCCAAGGAAACGGCCATCATTTCCAGGAAGCGTCCAGTCCCGGCCGCGCACTTATCATTCATCAGGAAGTCTACTACCCTGGCGTCTTTTCCTACCAGAATCACTTTGGTATCCTGCCCACCCACATCGATAACCAAGGCTGGTTGGAGGTGATTGAGCCAGTAAGCACCAGCAGCGGCTGCGGTGACTTCAGTAACTATCTGGTTGGCAAACAGACAGCGTCGCCGGCCATAGCCAGTTGAGACCACTTTGTCTACCAAGGAAGGACTCAAACAACCTTGGCCCAGGGCTTTTTCCAGCACCTCCCTAGCTGCCTGTTCTGGGTTGATCGCTGTTCTAATGATATGAGAAGCAATGGTTTGCCTTCCCTGGACAACGACACATTTAGTGGTGACTGAGCCAATATCAATCCCGGCTTTGATTCTTTGCTTTGCACTGGTCACTTCTTCCCCCGATCATTTCGCGGAAGGCTTCCAGCCGTGTGCGTAGTTGTCCTCGGTCTTCTCCTTCTAGGTCTGTCTTGATTGAGAAAAATGGAATTCCTTTATCTTTTAAGATTTGCCTGAGAGCTGTTGCCTGCAGTTCGTATACTTGACAAAGCCTGAGGATATAATAGATAACAGCATCAATTTTGTATTCTTCAGCCAGGCTAATCATCCGGTCAGCCAATTTGTTTAAATTTAGGAAACAGGGACAGAGAGAACCGGCCACATACTTCAAAGCCAAAGCGCGCAACAGTCCGTCTTCTGTTTCTTCGTCAATTTGAACTGGGTCAAAAAGGTGACCGTAACCACTACAGGTAAGCTCTGCTGCTACCTCCAATCCAGCTTCATCCATAACTTCAAGAATCTTGAAAGCAGGGAAAACAATAGGAGAACCAGCCAGCAGAATTCGGGGTGACTGACAGTGGCTAGGCGGCAGACCAGCCGCTTCCTCCAGGAGAGTGTTAGTCTGTTCTGTCCATACCTTGGGATGGCTTATGAAGGAGGCAGAGGTAATGACAAAATAATCAATAGCGGAAATAACGCCAGGATGGTGTGCCCGGAACTGATAAAGACTTCGGAAAGCTGCTGTCCGGGCATTAGTCAGGCTACAGGCTTGAATAATTTTCTGCCGAGTGATGCTGACCTGATAGCGTTTCTTGAGAAAGTGGAGCAACTGTTTGAATTTTTCGGCCCACTGGGGAGTTCCAGAAGTATATTCACCTCCACGCCCTAGATCCAAAAAATATACTTCGGTTCTCGCAGAAAGCAACTCTGCTAGTTTCATCTTTCCGTCGCAACTGCCCGGGATTACAAGCAGAGGAAGCTCAGCCAGGAAATCGCTACTGGCTAATCCCAAGATTGATTTAATCACCGGACAGCATTCAGCCGAGACTATTTCCTCCCCACTGCGGGCCAAGGAACTACTGGTGACGCAAAGGCGAACCGGTTGTAAGCCGGCCGCGAGAATAATTTCCTCTGGGATCAGATGGCAGAAATAACCAATAGAAGCTCGGTTAATCCGGGACTGCCTGAATAATTGGTAAAAGTTGGCCATCGCCTTCAGAGGGGATTGTCTCTGCAGGCCGGCGGCTTGTTCCGGGCTGAAAGTAAATTCGTAACTTCTTAACTTATGGAACAAAGGAGTTAGTTTTTTATTCCGGCCAGGGTTCTGAACTGGCCAGGAGTTTTCATGACGGAAAGAGGCACGAAAAGTCAAGCGTTTCACGGTTTAAGAAGAACGAAACCCGTTCCTGAAGATCGGTGATAACCGGAAGCATCTGCTGCCCAGAAAGTTTCTTCGCCCTGCCCGGCGGCGCGGGACCGGACAACGGTGAAAGACCACACAGCAGGGGAAACTGGAGGAGAAATCCCCAGAGTAACGAAAGGAATGGCTATCTCTGCTGACCAAGAAGAAAATCCTTTGTTTGTAGCACTCCGGATTTGAGAACTAATCCATGGTTTCCAATTCCCGGCTGAATCTAACTGACGAGCGGCCAGCGTTCCGGTGGAAGTGAGGGTCAAGGCATAGGAGGCTCTGCCTTCAGCCGTGGGCGAAAGAAAGATTTCCAGTTTGTCTTTGTCACTTAACAAAGAAAGATTTTCCTCCCGGCAATAAAAACCTAAATAGAGTGCCTGCTGGTCAAAGATCAGAAGGCAGACAGTGGGTTGGGTGGGCTTATTTCCGGTCCTAGTGGTAAAGTTACTAGCCACGGCTGCTTCTTTCCAGCAATCTTCGTTAATAATTCCATCGATTCTTGGTCCGGTCTGGATTTTTTTGACCTGAAGGAGACTGTCTGGGTTCAGAACGGATGGTCTTTCTTCCTTTTTCGTCTCTATCCCTGAATCCTCCCTCTGTCCGGCAAGGGAAAAGGACTTGAATTCTCTACCCCCGCCGACAAGGCGAAAACTAATTGGATAATTACCAGTACGGATTCCGGGCTTTGGGACCATGGTCACAGTAAAGTAGACGCGCTGGTCTTTAGGAATGGACATCCGGTTGGGACTGATGGTAAAGGAGAAAGCAGGACTTTCTGCCTGGAGACTTATCTCCGCTATGCCGCGATCCATATTGTTTTGTAAGAAAATCTTAAAGGTGGCGCTGTCTCTTACCGAGAGGTTGTATGTCTCTGGTTTGACAATCAATTTATCAGCTTGGCGGAAGACATTATCACACAGATGGGCGTAAACAGGATAAAATAGTAGCGCATGAATGAGCGTAGCGGCTACCAAAATTTTGTGCATATCTCCCCCGGTCTTAAATTTTAGAGTACCATTTTCTTTGCTACTTGAACAAATAAGGTTATTGGACCCTTATGGCCAGAGAGTGTACCGGTTACTGTTCTGTTCCCACCACTTCTGCCAAAAGGTAATTTCATTTGCGCCTGTCACTCCGGTGAGGCGACGTAATGTCTTCAGGGTTGTCCGTCTTAAGAGAGGATGTCTTTCGTTAAGCACCAAGATTAATGATTCCACTGCTCGGGAATCCCCGATTCGGCCAAGAGCCCTGACGGCCTGGATTTTGACCTGGACATCTTTATCTCGGAGGAGACAAATTAAAGGTTCCGTTGCCTGCCGATCACCAACAAGGCCGAGTGACCAGGCGGCATTAGCTCGGACCAGAAAATGACTGTCAGAAAGAGCCTGAATTAAGGGTAGAACAGTTCGGGGATCTTTTAGTTGCCCGAGAGAAGCAGCAGCCGACCATCTTACTATTTCTTCTTTATCCTTCAGTTTTTCGCAGAGATGAGGTACAGATTCAGGGTGATTTAACCGACCTAGAGCTTTTACTGCCGCTGCTCTTACCCCGGGGACATTGTCAGTAAGAAGAGAAACAAGTGCAGAAAAAGCCTGGGGTTGACCTATTTCCCCTAAGGCAAGAGCCACCTCCTTGCGCACCGACGGTTCTCTGTCTGCAATGAGTTTTATTAGAGGTTCAACCGCCTGGTCACAGCGGATAACTCCCAGAGCCATAACGGCTTCCGCTCTGAGGCTGGAATCATCTTGCTGGAGCAATTCAATGAAAATTTTTGCGGAACTGGGGGATTTCATTTTGATTAAAAGTTTAGCTATGTTTTTTTGGGTATTTTCCTTGGAGGTTTCCCACGCTTTTTGAAGTGGTTCTACAGCCACTGAGCCATACTTCAATAAAGCCGCACTTGCTTGTTGGGCCGGTGTGGTTAGAAACCCCTGAGGTAAGCGCACCGGAGTGTCGTCAGAGAGGCATTTAATCAACATGGGGATAGCAAGTTTCGGTGGGGAACTCCACCGGCTAATCTTGGCAGCGGCTTCAGCTTGCCTAACTGGGTCTGAGAGATTCAGTTGGGAAACAATAGCAGTTATTGGAGAAGGAATAGTGGGTTTACCTTGAGCACAGTTTAACTGTTCAGAGACAAGAAAAGAGCAGAATATGCTTATGCCCAGCGAGATTTTATAGAGCATAACCCCCCCTGTTTCTGGTATGGATTTCCCTTTGACATCTGAAAATCAGGTAATTTTTTCTTTCTCCAAGCCAGACCATTTTTCCCAATGAATTACTTCCTCTAAAGTTCGTTTCTTTGGTTGGGGGTTTTCGCCTGGCACCCCAATAGCCACCAGGCTGACCAGCCGGTAACCTTCCGGTACTTCCAGTAAACGGCGGATCTCGTCAGCATAGGGCTTTTTATCCCCGGCGACCCAGCAACTACCCAATCCGTGGGCAGTTGCTGCCAGAAGAAGGTTCTCAGTAGCGGCACTGCCATCTTCCAGGTAGTATTTAGTATTCTGGCAAAACAAAGCTATGCATACAGGGGCTTGAGCAATAAATTTGCCGTAATCACTTATTGCGGCTATTTTTTTCCTTGTCTCTTCTTTAGTGACTATTACAAACTCCCAGGGTTGGATATTCCTCGCCGTTGCGGCCAGCCGCCCGCAATCAACGATATCCCTGATGACCTCTCTGGGAACGACTTTCTTTTGAAATACCCTGACACTTCTTCTTTCTTTCAGGGCCGTTAACGCGTCCATGTTTTCCTCCCTTTTTGCCAAGGAAATAGAGATTTTGCCTGTTATGGAATCCTCTCATCCAGCCTCCTTCAAAATTCTATCCCTTGCCGTGCCTTCAAGGCCGGAAACGGATGCTTAACTGCGCGCATTTCGGTGATAAGGTCTGCTCTTGGCACTACCTTCCGGGGCAGGGTCCTTCCGGTCAATACCAGTTCACACTTCTTGGGTCGGCTATCAAGAAATTTCACTAGTTCTTTTTCAGAAAGAAAACCGTCGCGGACAGCGATAAGAATTTCATCCAGAATCACGAGGTCGAATTTTTTCTTTCTTATTGTTTCAGTAACTTTTTGCCACTGGCGAGCAAACCTTCGTTGCAAATCTATTCTCTGGGTTCTCGTCAAACCCTGACAGGCCGGATGGACGGTTATTGGATTGTAAACCCGGACATTTTTTAGTGACTTCAGAACGAGAACTTCTCCAGACTTGTCTGGTTTGAAAAAGCGAAAGAACCCCACCTTCAGTCCATGGGCGGCTGCCCGCAGGGCCAATCCACAGGCAGCCGTACTTTTCCCTTTTCCATCGCCTGTGTAAACCTGAACGATGGCCACCTTGGTCATTTTAGCTGCTGTAACTTACTGGTTTTCCTGTTTTTGCGGAACGATAAATTGCCTCAATGATTTTCACCACCGAGAGAATTTCTTGTTTAGTGGTTATTGGTTGGGTATCCTTCCGAATGCATTCCAGAAAGTGGTTAATTTCTTCCTGGAAGACATCGCTCTTAGGGACGGTGGGCGTGATATCTGTCATAATGTTTTTCATTTCAGAGAATACCTTTAGCGGTTGGTTGGCATTGGCCGGGTCAGGCATTTGGGCTCCGGCCTTTTTCCCTAGAATAATGGTATAAAATTGGGGAGCCAGATGGGCTGCCCAGGAGGCTTCCACATAAAGACAAATTCCTCCGGAAAGTTTTACGAAAGCTGCCGCCATATCTTCAACGGTAATGGAACCAAGAGGTTTGTCTCCAATTCGGGTTTCCGCTGGAGGCCAACCGCCATCAACTGCCTGATCGCGGAAATAGTCGAAGGTTACTCCCAATATTTTTTGGGGTTGAGGGGCGCCAAGGAGATGGATGACAAAATCAAGAGCGTGAACTCCGATATCCATCATTGGCCCGCCTCCAGCTAGTCCTCTCTCGGTGAACCACGTACCCAACCCTGGGATTCCGCGGCGTCGGAGATACCCAGTTTTGACATAGTAAATGTCTCCGAAATCTCCTCGGCTAATCATGTTCCGGAGGACCTTTGCCTCGCCAGAAAATCTTCGGGGAAACGCGGCCATAAATTTTTTCCCTGATTTCTTGGCTGCCTGGAAAATTTCTTCTACCTCACGACTTTTCAGGCAGACAGGTTTTTCACAAAGAACATGCTTGCCGGTTTTCAAAGCAGCAATAGATTGTTTTGCATGGAAGACATTCGGCGAGCAAATACTGACTGCGTCAACCGGCTCGTTCAAGACATCGCGCCAGTCTTTTACCGCTTTAGGAATATTAAACTTGTTCGCCACGTAGCGAAGTTTTTCTTCGTTGACATCAGCTACGATTGTCACCTCCACCTGGTCTGCCTTCTGGTAGCAAGGGATATGAGCTACTTGAGCAATACCACCTGCCCCAATGATTCCCACTTTAACCTTGTTCACCTTCCCTCCTTCGGTTGAAACCTTCTGGTTCAGAGATTGGGTCTGTTCTTGGCCTATAAGGTACTCCCTTCCCCTGATGGCCGTCAAGAAATTTCTTAGATTTATTGGCGGGAACTATAATAAAGCGTGCGCATAGGGGCTCATCTCTGGATAGGGAAAGGTCTGGAAAGTTGTCTGGAACTGGCGGTAAAACTTAACTGTCAATGTTTGCAAATCTTTCTTCATAACCCGCGCCAGTGGCAAATAAAAAGACGTTCGGACCTGGAGTTGGTAAATTTTCGCCGGGAATTGAAGAAAGCCAAGATTTTTCCCTTGTTTGTGCACATGCCTTATTTGCTGAATTTGTCTTCATCAGAAAAACGGGTTCGCCAGTTGTCATTAAGGAGATTATCTCAAGAACTAGAGGAAGCTGAAACAATCGGGGCTTTTGGGTACATAATTCATCCAAGAAACCACCAGAAGATTTCTTCTGGGGAGGAAACGAGCCTTTTGGCTTGGGCTTTGGCTTTATTTTCTGACGTTAAAGTGATTCCCTTGCTGGAAAATACCGCTACCCGGGGTAATTGGTGGAGTTTGTGGTCACCAGTGAAGAAATCTTTCAGTTGGGTCAGGTTCTGTCTGGATACTGCTCATGCCTGGGCAGCTGGCTATGACTTGCGTTCAAGAGATGGGTTTCAACTGATGCTTAAAGACATTGAAAAAAATGTTGGTTTAAGGTATATTTCTCTTATTCATGCCAACGGGTCTAAAGTCACCTGTGGTTCTGGACTCGACCGGCATGAATCTCTCAACCGGGGAACCTTTGGACTTAGGATTTTCCAATGGTTGGGGAGTCATAAACAACTGAGGAATCGGCCATTTATTATTGAGACACCTAGGAGAGGTTTAGCAGAAGACAGAGAGAATATGGCTCTTTTAAGAAAAATAGGAGAAAAACATGCCTAGATCTGATGAATCTGCCTATTTACCGAGAAAAATAGAGGTAAAGTGGCGCAAGATATGGGAGGAAACTGGAGCCCATATTACTCCAGAACAAAGTTCCCGTCCTAAGTACTATTGTTTAGACATGTTTCCCTACCCTTCTGGTTCAGGACTGCATGTGGGACACTGGCGGGGTTATGTTCTTTCTGATGTCTGGGCAAGATACAAGAAACTGCAGGGATTTAACGTGTTACATCCAATGGGCTGGGATTCATTTGGGTTGCCAGCAGAAAATGATGCTATTAAGAAACAGATTCATCCGGAGATCTGTGTCAGGCGGAACATTGATAACATGAAAAGGCAGCTTATGGAAATCGGGGCGATGTACGACTGGAACAGGGAAATTAACACCAGCAGTCCGGAATATTACCGATGGACTCAGTGGATTTTTATTCAGATGTACAATCAAGGCCTTGCTTATCGGAAGGAGATGCCGGTAAATTGGTGCCCAAAAGATAAAACAGTACTGGCTAACGAAGAAGTAATTGACGGGCGGTGTGAACGTTGCCAGACAAAAGTGACCAAACGACAACTCCCGCAGTGGATGCTGAGAATTACTGCCTATGCCGAGAGGTTGCTAAGTGACTTAGATAAACTTGATTGGCCAGAAAAAGTGAAATTAATGCAGAGAAACTGGATTGGCCGAAGTGAAGGAGCGACCATCATCTTCAATCTTATCAGTGCTTCAGGCGAAACTCACAACCTTCAGGTTTTCACCACCCGGCCAGATACTCTTTTTGGGGCAACCTATGTGGTGTTGGCTCCGGAACATCCTCTGGTGAAGAATATTACTGGAGTTGGCCAGCGGAAATCGGTAGAAGATTATGTGAGAGAAAGCCTTGAGAAGTCAGAATTAGAGAGGACCCAGGTAACCAGAGAAAAAACCGGAGTGTTTACCGGGGCAATGGCGGTCAATCCGGTCAATGGGAGCAGGGTGCCGGTCTGGGTAGCTGATTATGTTCTGGCTCATTATGGCTCAGGGGCGATTATGGCTGTGCCAGCTCATGACCAGCGCGATTTTGAATTCGCCAGGAAATATGAATTGCCTGTTGTGGAGGTTATTTCCAGTAATCAGGCTGTTCGGGACGCTAACGGATATCTGCTTCAGGCTTACGAAGGTGAAGGGGTAATGATTAACTCCGGATGTTTTGATGGACTTCCCTCAGAAAAAGGGAAACGGAAAGTGGTGGAGTGGCTCAAGGAAAGAAACCTGGGAGATTTTACCGTAACTTATAAACTGCGGGATTGGATTTTTTCTCGTCAGCGTTATTGGGGAGAACCTATTCCGATTGTTTACTGTGAAAAATGTGGTGAAGTGCCAGTGCCAGAAAAAAATTTGCCTGTGCTCCTTCCGCGAGTGGAAAAATATCAACCTAGTGGCACCGGCCAATCGCCATTGGCGACTATCCCGGAGTTTGTGAATACCCAATGTCCTGGCTGCGCGTCGCCGGCCAAGAGAGAAACAGACACTATGCCTCAATGGGCTGGTTCATCGTGGTATTTTCTTCGCTATCCCAATCCTCACTTGAAAGACGCCCCCTTTGACCGGCAGACAGTAGATAAGTGGCTGCCAGTAGACTGCTATATTGGCGGGGTAGAACACGCCATTTTGCATCTTCTTTATGCCCGTTTCTTTACCAAGGTTCTCTACGACCTTGGCTATCTTAGCTTTGACGAGCCGTTTGCCAGACTTTTCAATCAGGGGATGGTTTGTAAATACAGCGAAAAGACCGGAAAGCTGGAAAAAATGTCAAAGTCAAAAGGAAATGTGGTTAATCCTGATCCTTTGGTGGAACAATACGGCACGGATACAGTAAGAGTATATGAGCTTTTCATTGGACCACCAGAGTTAGATTCGGAATGGAGTGACCAGGGAATTGAAGGGGTCTATCGCTTCCTACACCGGGCTTGGAAGTGGGTGCTTTCTGCTAAGGAACACTTGGTTTCCGGAGAAAAAGAAGACCAGGAGGTAAAACGGCAGATTCACCGACTGACTTTCCGGGTAACAGAAAGGCTGGAGGGTTTTAAGTTTAATACGGCTATTAGTAGCTTTATGGAGTTTCTTAATTTTGCTCTGACAGCGGAGAGAATAAAGGCTGGATTTTGCCTGGAGACAGTTGAAAGATTTCTTATTCTTCTCTCACCTTTTGCTCCCCACTTGGCAGAGGAACTGTGGGAAAAAACAAATCATCAAAGCAGTATTTTCACTGCTAAGTGGCCTGACTATGACCGATCGCTTTTGGAGGCGGAAACTGTGGAGATCGCTGTTCAGGTAAATGGGAAGGTAAGAGATACCCTTATGATAAACAAAGGAGAAAAAGAGAGTTTAGTGCTGGAGAAGGTTTTAGCTCTTGAATCAGTGAAACGGCAGATAGGTGAGAAGAAAGTGGTCAAACACGTTTTTATCCCAGACAGAATTGTCAACTTAGTGGTGAAGTAACCTCCGGCGTGGAAACTGTTTTTTCAACCTTACCTTTCAGGTAAAGAGTGAGCATCACTGTAAGTCTTGAAATCATTTGACGTAGATGCTAAGGTTGCATTAAAATTGTATTGAAGTAAAATAGCTGTGCTATCATGGAAGAAAAAATAAGACTTATAAAAGAGAATTTAAATCGGCAGTCTCCTTTGCCAATATTTTATCAATTGGCTCAGGAACTTGGCCGAGTAATTTCTTCTGGTCTGATAAAACCCGGGGAAAGATTACCAGGTGAACTTTACCTGGCTAGAATCCTTGAAGTCAATTACCGAACTGTGCAAAAAGCCTTGCTTCACCTTCAATCTCAGGGATTAGTGAGAAAAATTCCCTACCGCGGAACTTTTGTTCAGAGAAACATGGCCACTACCCAGACGGTGGGTTTTTTCTATCCTGCCGAGGCAGTCAACATGCTGGTTAAGGCAGAACATATTCACCGAACTTTGGCGACGGTTGGACATGACCTTAAGATAAACAGTTATCAAGGTTC
>JAMWDF010000171.1 GCA_023818865.1 Candidatus Omnitrophota bacterium | reverse complement strand
CCGTTAACTTTATTTCTCCCTTTTCTGTATACTTCACTGCGTTGTCCAGAAGATTTATAAGCATTTGTTGAAGATAAAACCGGTCACCAACAATCTCCAAGTCTGGCTGCAAGTCTACAGTAAGTTTAAGCCCTTTGTTTTCAATCTCCTTATGAAATAGCGGAAGCACTTCTTGAAGAAGTTCTTCCAGCCTAATTGCCTCGGAAGAAAAACGGACTTTTCCGTTTTCTATCTTTGATAGAAGAAGCAAATCGTTAATCAAAGCAATGAGTCTGTCGGTGTGCTTTTTAATAATGTCAAGATAGTGCCGCTCTTTCTCCTCCTGGACCGTGATTGTTTCGGCAAATCCCTTGATAGCGGTGAGCGGGGTGCGAAGCTGGTGAGCTAGATCAGCAATAAATTCGCTTTTTTGTTTATCTAGAGTTTTTATTTCTGTGATGTCCCGGAGAAGAAGCAGTCTTTCCTGGGAAGAAAGAATCGGAACGACGGTGGCCAGGTAAATCCTATTCTGCCAGGAAATCTCCGCAGTAACAGTCCGGTTATCTTTCCAGGAGTTATCCAGCATTTCAATTAATTCTGACTCAGGGAGAAGTTCCCAGTAGGTTTTATCTTCAGGATTGACCGGAGCAGTCAGGGCAGAAAAGGATGTATTCCAGAGAACGGCTTTGGTGGAGCTGGAGAAAAGGCAGACAGCGTCGCTTATTGAAGAAAAAACTCTCACTATTTTTTCCTGCTCATTTTTCAAAAGGGAAAAGAGCTGATTGAGGTTTGAAGCCATTTCGTTGAAATATGATGCCAGTTGGGCGAATTCCTTCGTTGTTCCGAGGGGCAGACGAACAGAGAATTCCCCCAAAGAGATTTTTTCCAGTCCTTTTTTGACCAGTGTAAGTGGATGGAGAACCATCCAACTTATCCAGAAACCGAGGGCCAGACTGATAATCAGAGAAGCTATTACTGACCAGAAAACGAGAGAAGAAAAATTCCCTAACTGAGTTCTTATATCGGTCAGGGGTAGACTAGATCGGATTACCAGGAGCTTGCCTTGATTATCCCGAAGAACCGTAGCCACATATAGCATTGACTGGTTGAGGGTGGTGCTGTAACGTTGGGCTGTTCCGATACCGTTGGCTATTGCCTCCCTAATTTCAGGGCGGTTGGCGTGATTGTCCATTGCGTCTATATCTGCACTTGAGTCAACCAGGACCCGGCCGGTGTGGTCTACCAGGGTAAAACGCAAGCCGTAAGCCTCTTTCAAACGCCCCAGTTTCCAAGAGATCTTCTGCAGGGATTCCCGGTTCAATTCTTCTGGGATAAACTGGCCTAAGGTTGCGTTCAGTTGTTTCATCTGGTTGGTCAAAAAATAGAGATAGTTGGTCTTGCTGCGGCGAAAGATCACAGTTAATAGACTACCAAAGAGGCAAAGGACTGCCAGAAAAAAAGAGAGGAAATACTTAAAAAAAGCAGATGTTTTCAAACTGCCTCCAGTTTATAACCAATACCCCTGACTCCTTTGATTTTGGACCCAGCTACTCCAAGCTTCTCCCGAAGATTCATTATGTGGACATCCACTGTTCGGTCAATAACTGCTTTTTCCTGGCCCCAAAGGAAATCTAAGATCTGCTTGCGAGTGAATACCCTGCCTGGACTGGAGGCCAAAAGTTGGAGAATACGAAACTCACTGGCAGTAAGGTGAATCTGCTTGCCCTGAACCGTTACCTGATACTGGTCAACATTGAGAGTTAAAAGATTGCCTAATCTGATTATTTTTTCTTTGGTGGACAATGTTGCTCGGCGGAGAAGGGCTTTTACCCGGGCAACTAATTCTAACGGAGAAAATGGTTTGATAACGTAATCATCCGCTCCTACTTCCAGACCAACTACCTTATCTGTTTCGGTTGCTTTGGCTGTAAGCATTAACACAGGAATGGTTGCCCACCGGGGGTCATTCTTAAGGAAACGGCAAACATCCAGTCCGTCCATGTCAGGAAGCATCAAATCAAGAATAACCAGATCTGGAATCTGGCGGGCAAGAGAGGTAAGGAAAGAAGAACCGTTTTCGTAAGCAACAGTTTGAAAGAGAGCCTGATGCAGATGTGTTTCCACCAGCTCCCGAATATCTGCTTCATCCTCTACAATCGCGACCACTTTTTGGCTCATCAACCTTTAGTGTTAGTAAGATTCTCCAAATAATTTTAGCATGGAATAAGGGCAGCGGTAACGCCAGATACCAGCCGAGCCGATGACTTAAGCTAGTCCTCATTTTGCGGCAAAGCTTTGTAACCTGCTTCAGCGAGAACCTGAATGAGCTGTTTTTTGTCTACTTTACCTTGAATAACCACCATTTTTTCTGGAAAGATAACTTCTACCTGGTCCACTCCTTCCAATGATTTAAGGGCTTTTTGAATAGTGACAGCACAGTGTTGACAATGCATATCCGGTACATAAAATCTCTGACCGGCGGCCATTGACCTTTTTGGTTTGCGGAGAAGAGATATCACCAAAACTGTCAGCAAGACCAAGCCCGAGACAGTTCTAATCACTTCGTTATGTTCGGTGTGAGGATGTAAGATAGGTAGGTCAACTCCAGAGTTAATTAATAGGGCGTCAATTGCCAGACCTGAGATGATGGAAACGAAAATAATGCTTGTCAGATAGATAAAGAGGCTTTTTTTACCCAGGCGGCTGGCGACGAAGGTGATGGTAACGGTGTTGGTGGCTGGTCCGGTGAGCAGAAAAACCATAGCGGCGCCAGGGACCATTCCTTTGGCGATAAGGGCAGCGACAATGGGCAGGGAACCGGTAGCGCAAACGTACATGGGAATACCTAAAAAGAGCATTACAGGGTAAGCTAACCAGGGATTAGCGAGAAATTTTTCGGCTAATTCCCCAGGGACAAGAGCGGCGATGAGGCCGCCGATTAAGAGACCGGCCAGAATCCATTTGCCTACTTCCTGAACCAGGTCAGAAAAAGCGTACCGAAAGATCTCCTTAGATTTTTGAAGCCAAGGAAGCAGCTGTTCGCTTTTAACGCTTCTCTTTTCGTCCGGGCTCTTCTTTAATCCGTCTTTTTCCCCAAGCAGGGTCAAGAGACCAGCCAATGCCCCAGCCAGAAACGCCGCTAGTGGTCTGATGAGCGCGAAAACCGGACCCAGGAGACCCCAGGTCGCCAGAATAGAATCAATCCCAGTAGTAGGAGTAGAGATGAGAAAGGAAAGGGTAGCGCTATTGCTGGCTCCCTCTTTTTTTAAGTGAGTGGCGACCGGGATGACTCCGCAGGAGCAGAGTGGCAGCGGAACACCAAGAAGCGAAGCCTTGAAGACTGCCCGGGGGCTGTTTTCTATTAGCTGGTTATAAAAAGTAGATGGCAGAAGGACATGAAGAATACCGGCAATGAAAAAACCGAAGAGCAAGTAAGGCGCCATAGTTTTAACCAAAAACCATGTTTCCAGAGATAAAGAAATTATCCAATTCATGTAGGTCTCCCGGAGAAACTTTACTTACTACCGATTTTTCCTGAATCGGAGATGACCACCTGATTATTTTGGGAATACGGATTGGTTCTGACCGCCAGAGAGAAAAGGAAAGGGTAAGAAGACTGGAGGTTTTGCATAAAACTTAGCCACTCCCGAAGCATCAACCGGTAGGCTCTGGTCAAATCTCCAGCTAGGTGTTCATAGTCAGGCTCAGGAAGATTTTCCAAAGAGATTCTCCAGCTGAGTTCATCTCCCAGATGAAAAACTGCCCAGAGCAATTCTGTAAAGGTTTCCTGTTCCAGTAAAATAGGGTTTTCCAGCAGCCTTACCAAAAAATCCCTTTCTTTTACAAGAAACTGGCGCAGTTCAGGTAGCCTGGTTCGATTGTTTTTGTCCAACAATAGATTGACCGGTAATGATTCTACGTAATGAAATGCTTCCCGATAATCGCTTTTTCCCCAGGAATTCTGGATATTTAGGTGTTCTTGTCTGGCTGGTAGGTCTGGGTCAAAAATAGTTAGAAGTCTTAGCAGACGGGTGCCAATTTGAGCAAAAAAAGTATCTATGACCATGTTTAATTTTTCCATCACCATCTTCTTTTCCCGACGGGCAAGCAATCTTTCAATAATCAGGATGACAAAAAGAACCTCAACAGGAAGAAAGGCAATATCTCCGAGAAGATAAATAAAGACGTGGTGCCAGTCACGGAAGATAAGGTAATGGATATAGTGAAAGACCACCGCACCTAGCATCAGTCCCACGCCCAGTCTTACTTCCCAGGGTATCTTTTTCATTGCGTTTGTTTCTCTGAGTGAACCAACCTTCTCTGGAGAAATTCCCGAAATTCCTGGGGAAACTCCACTTTGGCTATCCCAGCCGAGCAGAGGTTGACATTTTTGACCAAACTTGGCAAATGTTCTGCCGGCAGAGTAACTATCAGTTTATCCTTCGGTACTCCGCAAATTTTTCTAGCGGTGTAATCAAAAAAAGAAATATTTGGCTGACCACTGATGAGCGGGTAAATAATCGCCATGCGGCAAGTTGGGCCACCAATCTTGATGCTGGGCATCTGGCCATCAGGAAAAACAATTAGGGTAAGCAAGCGACAAGCTACCTCCGCGTTTACCAGAAAAAGGATAATCTCTGGGCGAAAATCTACTTCGCTTAATGGAGCCAAATAAAAAGTTTTGTTCTTATTATCAGGGATTTCGCCCATCTGGGAAATCAGATTGTCCAGTGCCTGGTAATTAGAAAAAAGTTTCTCCCCTTCCACAACAAATTTTTTTACCAACTGAGCAGTTCTTGGGTCAGCCAACCGAACAAATCCGAGATGCCAAGCTCCACCGAAGCAGGCGTTGTTACCGGCTCCGAGGCAAATTTTTTCTCCACTGGCCGCTTTTAATATTGACCGGCAGATACGCTCCCGGGGTTTTTCTGAAGGACAAGGTTTCTCCAAACAAGCCAGGCCCACCGGCTGGGTGTCCATCCCCAAAACTTCAATCAATGTTTTGCTACCTTCGCGCCATTTTTCCAGCTCCATTTTTTTCTCCGGGTCTCAGTTTTTTCTCTTGAACGTTTTTCCCAAGCCAGGCAAGGTACTGCTGACTCCCTTTTTTTATTTCAAAAGCAACAATTTCCGGC
>JAMWDF010000170.1 GCA_023818865.1 Candidatus Omnitrophota bacterium | reverse complement strand
AAACTCCCCGGCCTTTATGGGCCACCATTTCAGTTTGCGGAATATTATAGTCAGCTACCCAGGCTACTTTGTCCGGATAAAGACGCCAGTAAAGAGGTGTTTCCTCAGAGAGTGTTTCATCAAACTGTTTTCCACCTCTTACCAGGTAACTTCCATAAGCCTCTTTTCCTGGGCTGCCAAAAGCCGAATAGCCATAATCCGGATGGTCCTCCCGATAGAATTTTTGGCTAGGGCAGTACCAGGCCTGGGGTTGCTTCAGATACCCAGGATAAAGACGTCCCAGGTTGAGCTTTTCTCCCTTTAGCCCGTCCCAAAGAAGGTTGCTGGAGTTTAGACCAAACGGGAGACAACCGTTAAAATCAGCGGCATAAAGCTGGATAGCCTGGCCAATTGTTTTCAGGTTTTTCATACAAGAAAACCGTTTTTCCGCTTCTCTGATGGCTACAGTTGTCGGCAAGAGTAAGACCAAAAGCATCGCGCCGATGCCAATCACTACCAGGATAATCAGGAGAAACGTTTGCCCGCTCTTCCTTGGTAGCAAGAAACGCCGCTGGCCCATATTGCCTCGCTACTTCAGCGATTTTCCCAAAGTGATGAGATTGGCTACCAGTTGCTGGTGGATGTTTTTGAAAGGCAGAGAGCCAAGAATTAACGGGACAGACTGGGCTGCGTAACCGCCTCTCTTTTCAGCCAATTTATCCGGGGCATAACCAAGGTAATCATTGGTTACGCTCATCACAAATACTGGGCTGGGACGAAAATAATTAACTACCTCATTCTTGATTGATTGAAAGATCTCAAAAGGGGCGGAAAGAAAGAGGAATGGTCCCAGACGAAACCCTTGAATTTCAGTGGTTGGTTCCAGACAGAGACCCGCCTTTCTTGCCGCTAAAAGATGCCTCAAGGATAAGAGATAAACCATCGCCATTCTTACCTTGGGGTCAGCATCGCTGGCTTCAGGTGAACAGACAATTTTTTCCTGTTCATTCAGTCTTTTCTTTAATTCTGTTGCCGTCCAGTTGTGGCGGCGAAATCTGACCAAGTGGCTGGCTACCTTCAGACAATCAACTTTAACCGGCTGCGCTTGGTTCAATCCCTGTCGGACTGCTCTGGCGTAACGACCGGCGATTTCATTCAGAGCCAAAAGAGATTCTGGTTCAGGTTGGTGAACAACGCAGGTATTAACATCTCCATGAGCCCCCTGAAGAAAAAGGCCGGTAGAGCCGGGAAAATCTCTCTCTAACTGGTTAGTAGCTACTCCGCAGAAATCCCCGTGCAGCCATCTGGTCTGGCTGCAACAGACGACTGGATGACAGCCAAAATAGCTCATAAACCCGATGAGATTGTCTCCAGAATGAAAAGCGAAGACATGACAGATAGTATCAGTCAGTTCTGGCCTGGCTGGCTGCCAACCAGCAGCGAGCACCTCCTCCAAGGTCGGTTTAGACTCATCAAATTCCCGATTTTTACCAATTCCCGGGCATTCCACCTCGGCATAAGAGAGCTTTGCCGGGACCAAATTCTTAATTGCCTGGACACAGGCATGGCTAATCCGGTAAGGCAGCAATTCTCGGTAAGGGGGATCAGATTCTCCCCAGCCAATCAGATTGATGGTCGTTGGCCCGCTATGGGTATGGGTACAATGGAGCATGACCGACTCTTCCGGCCAACCGGTTTCTCTTTTTACTAGTTGCCGTACCTTCTTAGTAGATTGGCCATCAATGCCAATAAGGTCACAGGAGACAAGAACCAGTTTTTTACTGTCAACTTCAATGGCTGCTGCTTTTGCCCAGAGTTTCTCCCTGACCCCGAGAGAATGCCGGTTGAGAAAAGGCCCAAAGCCGCAGAGTTCCACTCCAACCCTGGGCGTGATATCTACCCGTCCAAATCCGCATTTCATAGTTTTCCTTTCGTTTTCCGTGTAGAAAGATAAAGCAGAAAAAGATAAAGTAGGCCTACGGTCAGTAAAGAAAACAGATGAGTGAACCTGTTTTTCAGCAGATCAGGGAAGAAATAGTCAAGGTCCAGAATGGAAAAGTAATTGAGGTAGCTGATATCCCGGGAGAGAAGAGCCAAGAGAGCCAGCAGAAAAAGATGAAGACAGGCGGAAAGAAGAACTAACCTCTGGAGTGCCTCAAGCCATCTGTTTTGACCCATTATGCTTAATCTTAACACAAAGTGGCTTTTCTGACTATCCTTTGATATTTGACAAGAAAAGCTGCTTGGATTATCGTTTTATTAGAAAACGTCGCCAGTAAAACACCAAGAAATGATAATGATCGCAACTGACTGATGAAAAAAATGAGATTAAGCAGAAAAAAGGGGTTTACTCTGATAGAACTGATGGCAGTTAGCGCCATGGTTTCCGCGGTTTCCACCACTGCCTATCAGGCAATCAAAAAAGCTAAAGAAACCCAGTGTGTAAACAATCTCAAACAGATTTATTTAGCGGTAAACATGTTCGTGGCTGACCATGGTGGAGCACCAACTGCCAGGTTCTTTCCAGAGTCAGCCTCTGATAGCCGGGCCCTGCCTAATCTTCTTCGCTCCTATGGGGTAAGCAAAGAAATATTCTTCTGTCCCGGGTTGCCAAGCGAATTAAACGCCCGAGGTATTAACTACCTCTGGAATGATGTGATTAATGGAAGAGACCTGGCTGCCTTGGGTAAAGATACCTGGTTGATGACAGAGATGACCGCAGTGAACAAACAAGTGCCACCGCCTCATCTGGCTGGGTTTGTAATCCTTTACGGTGATGGCCATACCGGTGTTGGCCGCAGAATAAAACTACCTGGGAGTGACTGAGAGATGAAGGTAGCTGTCTTAAGTGATACCCATGGCAGTGTTACCGCCTGGGAGAAAGCCCTTCCTTTAATTAATGAGGCTGAGCTAATCATTCATTGCGGGGATGTATTCAATCATGGCCCTGGTAATCCCTTGCCAGAGGGTTATGCACCGGCTAAGCTCGCCGAAGAAATGAAAAAAATAACTATTCCGACGCTAGTATGCCGGGGTAACTGTGACTCTGAGGTGGACCAGTTGTTTCTCAATGTGCCTTTACTCTGGCCAGTAGGGTTATGCCAGGTGGAAAGCTACCGACTCATTTTTTCCCACGGTCACCTTTTTGACCTGGAAGCCTGGTTGGAACTCGGAAAAAAGTGGCGGGCTACCCTTTTGTTTTCTGGGCACACCCATCAAACATTACTCCAGAAAAAGGGAGGCGTTCTCTGGTGTAACCCAGGCAGTCTTTCTCTGCCGAAAACAGGAGCGGCTTGCCTGGCGATGGTAGACCTGACAAAAAAAACAGTGGCAGTGGTTGAAGTCAGTACCGGCAAAAACATTCGAGAAGAAGATTTCTGAATGGTCTCTTCAGATTCTCAGTGACCAGTCTTTCTTGGGAAAAATCAGGAGAAAAAAGGTGGTACGGGTAGAACTGATTTCTGTCGGAACAGAGTTATTTTTCCATCAAGTTAATACCAACATTCATCTTATCAGCCGATACCTGAGGCAAGCAGGCCTTTGTCTGACAAGAAACACTACGGTCGCTGATAACCGGTCTGACCTCTGTCTTTGTCTTCAGGAATGTCTATCACGCGCTACAGTAATCATAGTTTGCGGAGGACTTGGACCGACCTTTGATGATATAACCAGAGAAGCCGTCGCCGATGCTCTGAAGAGAAAACTTGTGTTTAACCAGGAGGTCTGGTCAAAGATTGAATCCTTTTTCCAGCGAAGAAAGGTTGTCCCACCGGAAAGTGTCCGCAAACAAGCTTGGATGGTTGAAGGAAGCACCGTCTTACCCAATGAAAGGGGAACCGCCCCTGGCTTACTTTTAGAACTACAAGCCAGCAACCAGGTGATTATTCTTCTCCCCGGGCCGCCAGCGGAACTAGAAGGACTCCTGGCTGAGAAAGTGCTTGCTTATCTGAAACAAAAGTACCCGGCCCCGGAAACTGAATGTTTCCGCTTCACTGTTGCTGGGCTTCCGGAGTCAGTCGTGGAACAGCAGTGCTCCATCTTATTAGAGCGCCTGGCGAAGAAAGGAGAACTTACCATTCTTACTGGAGCTGGGGTAATTGATCTCTTAGTGCAATTACCGGCTGGAGAAGCTCAGTTAGTTACCGCGATAGAAAATGAACTCAAACTTATTTTCGGAAAAAACTTTCTTGGCCGGGAATCTCCTTCGCTTCCGGAAGTGATAGGTAAATTGCTTCTCCAGAGAGGATGGAGCCTAGCGTTGGCTGAATCCTGTACCGGCGGACTGATGGCTGCGTCCATCACAGATATTCCCGGAAGTTCAGCTTATTTCCGAGGGTCAATTGTAGCTTATAGCAATCGGTTAAAGAGAAGACTGCTAAAGGTACCGCCGACCCTTCTTAGAAAGTATGGGGCGGTAAGTGAACCGGTGGCTATCGCCATGGCCAGAGGAGCAAAAAAGATAACAGGCGCCGACTTCAGTTTGAGTATCACCGGAATAGCTGGCCCTGGTGGAGCCACGCCGACTAAGCCGGTTGGCTTGGTCTGGATAGGCATGTCTCTGCCTGACCGGAAGAATAAAGCCCATCAATTTTTGTTCTCTGGAACCAGAAGCCAGATTCGCCACCGGGCTGTTTACTCTGGTCTGGAACTTCTTAGGCAGCAAATTATTGCCTGGAATAAAGGAGATTGAAATTAAGAAGACCTGGTTTTTGCCGATTTTTCTTTCTGTTCTGGTGACCGGCTGGCTGGTTATCAAGGCAATTACCTTGCCTCCGCTTCTTTCCGAGGCAAAGTTAATAGAAGTTCCTGAGAGGTCAACTGCGCAGGAAATTGCTATGCTGCTGAAGCGAGAAAATATTATCAAAAATGCCGGCTGGTTTCTCTTCTGGACAAAACGCTGGCAGGTCCAGAACAAACTCCAGGCAGGAATTTATGAATTTTCCGGCCGGACTTCACTGAAAACTGTAATTCGTAAACTGGTTGGGGGTCAGATTGCTCTGATCAAGATAACAGTCCCGGAAGGAAGCACCACTCGGGACATAGGGCAAATTTTAGAGAAGAAAAGAATTACACTCCAAGCAGATTTTCAGGGATATGCTGAATCAAGAAAACTAGAAGGGTTCCTTTTTCCCGACACTTATTTTTTCCCAGTGAAGGTTTCCGTGGAAACC
>JAMWDF010000169.1 GCA_023818865.1 Candidatus Omnitrophota bacterium | reverse complement strand
TTTACCAGGGAGATTGCCACCTTACGGGCAGGGAGAGCCTCGGTCAGTTTCCTGGAGGGGATAGTCGTAGATTATTATGGCTCTAAACTGCCCATCAACCAGTTAGCCACTGTGACCATTCCTCAACCTCAGTTAATTGTTATTCAGCCGTGGGATAAAACTATCACCGAAAAAATTGTTAAGGCCATCCAAGCTAGCAATCTTGGACTAAATCCTCAGCCGGACAGCAATGCTATCCGGATTGCTGTGCCTCCGCTAAGTGAAGAAAGAAGGCGCGAACTGGTCAAGGTTCTCTCCAAGATGACCGAGGAAGCTAAGGTTGAGCTCCGAGAATTACGCCGAAAAGCCAATGAAGAGCTTAAAGCCAGTGAAAAAGCTAAAGAAATCTCCGAAGATGATCTTTATCGCGCCATGGATGAAATTAAAAAAATAATGGATAAAATGATTCAAGAGATTGAGAAAAAAGCTGCCGATAAAGAAAAAGAAATTATGGAGGACTAATTTTGGGTGAAATCCAAGAAAGGAAAAATTTTGTGGTGGCGATTGATGGACCTGCCGGAGCAGGCAAAGGCACCGTAGCCCGCCAGGTAGCTAGAAAACTTACTTTCCTCTATGTGGACACTGGCGCTATGTATCGGGCGGTAACCCTGAAAGCACTATCTCTTGGTTTTGACCTCTCTGACGAGAATAGGCTGATCGCTGTGGCGAGAAATTTGCGCCTTGATTTTCGCGATAGCTCCGACGGATATCAGGTGATGCTTGACGGAAAGGACGTTACGCGCGAGATTAGAAGCGAACAAGTTAGTCGCTACACCTGTTATGCCGCTTCAAGTCTCTCAGTTAGAAGGATTCTCTGGGAACTGCAACGTTGTTTTCGCGAAAGACACCATTTAGTTATGGAAGGTCGGGACATCGGCAGCATCGTTTTTCCTGACGCTCAGGTAAAAATCTACCTTGATGCCTCATTGGAAGAAAGAGCCAGGCGGCGTTTTCTCCAGTTACAAGAACAACATTTGCCTGCTGACTTTACCCAGGTAAGGCAAGAAATTGCCGCGCGCGATAAAGCAGATTTTGAAAGACCAATTGCTCCTTTGGTCAAGGTACCTGATGCCGTCTACCTGGATACCACCAAAATGAGCATTCCTGAGGTTGTAAACTGGATTTTCAGGCTTTGTCTGGAAAGGGGATTACCCCTGCCCCAGATTGACTGAGAAGGACAAATTCCTACCGATATCTAGCCGCCAGAGCCAGTTTGGCCGCAGTTTCGCCGCCATTGATCAAATATAATAGAGGTAATGGTCGGTCAGTTCCTTCCAGATAAACTGGTCTTTCACTCCAGGGAACCACTGAAAGAACATTGGCTAAATCCATCCAGTATTCAAGCCTAGCTGGACTTAGACCCCAAACCATATGAAAATGATTGGCTGGCGCATAGTGCTTATATTCTGCCATGGTAGCAAACCTTGGAACAACAAAAGTGTGGGGCCAAGTGAAGGTTGACGTTCGGCAAACAGCTTGAGCAAGTTTCTCAGGCAATTCAACCGTTTCCGCCTCATCCCAGAAAAGGGAAAATACCCCGGTCAGGTGGCTGTAAGCTAGTCGGCCGGCGATGCCTTTGATGCCTCCAGGTGAAATAAAGGTCACAGAATTGCCCATGCCGGGGAAGTAACCTTCGTCAGCCAAAGGGAAAGAAATCCGGCGCATAATTTCCTCTACCGGCGTCCCAGGCAAAGCAGCCCAATCAAAGGAGGCGCTTCCTGAGTTATCGCCATCAACAAATCCTCTTTTTTCCCAGCTCTCCTTTCCGGTCAAAACCACTCCTAATTTTTCAGCTAATTCTTTTATCTCCCACGGTTCCCAAACTTTACGAAAATCCATGAAAAGAGGAGGCGCTCCGGCCGTCAAATGCGTAAAAAACAACATGGTCAACAGACCCTGTACATCTGCTTCGGTAGCGTAGGGTAACGGAGACTTCCTGCCCCGATGGTCAAATGTTGAATTAAAAAGAGACTCCATCGCATCAGCCACCGGCAGAGGAATTCCCCTGCGGTCAGAACCCCATTCTAACTGACTCATAAAACCACCCCCAACTGCATTCAACTCCTTCATTAAATCCCGAACTATCAAATACATAGCCAGAGAAAGACTGAATCTTTCTTCATCCTGGCTGTGGCGAATCTCTACCCGCGAGCCGACCAGAGAATGTATCCAATGGCGAAGTTCTTTCAATTCGCTGGGATCATACGCCTTCTTGCTAAGCATATCACTCAACAGTTTCATATCTAACCTGGTAATTTCTATTCCGAAGGTATTCCTGGTAGGAATAATATGAGCCAGGGCAGTTTCCATACCCATGGAATCGTGTCCGAAGATCACCACCCGTTTCCCTTTAAGATATTGCCAGGTATAAGCTGCCTGGCACCAATCCACCAACCGCTCGGCAGTCGCCTCAGTCATTCGCGGTTCATCTCCGGTGTCAGGCCAAGTACCAACATTAATATGCATCAACCGACCGTATTGAGAGACTGCACCGCTACAAGCATGGGTGTAAACCACTCCAGGTTTAGGGCCACTGTTGCCGCAAGTTAGGTTTATCGGTGTTCTTTGAGGAAACTGTTGAATAAAGGAAATCAACGTTAATTGAGGAAATGCCCAGGTATCCGGCAATCCAACCAAAATTTCTACTCCAGCCTGACGGAATTGAGAAGCTACCTCATCTGCCTGTCTCTCTCCATCAATTAGGGTTTGGCTGTAAACCACCGGAATAGCTTCTCCCTCAGCCGTTTTTAACTTTTCCGCCAGAAGTTCAGCTGTCAACCGAACAATATTCTTCACCCTCTGCCTGGAACCATCATCCAGCCTGGGATCGCAAGGAGCAAATACGCCTACCACCGGAGATTTTCCCGTTAAGGAGCCTTGGTGACTAACAGCCTTTGCTTTTCCCATCTCCGCCCTCCTTCTTAGCCTGTAACTTTACTGTTTAATGCCGGCGATGATTTCTTACCCTGTGACGCAGATCCCTTACTGTATCTTTTTCCTGGAAGGTTTTACCCTTGTTTCCCAAGGATTCTTTTTCTCGTGCTAGTTCTTCTGGAGTAAGGGTTTGTTTTCGGCTCAAACGAAGGCGTCCGCTTTCGTCTATACCGATAACCTTGACCCTTATTTCTGACCCAACCGAAAGCATATCCTCCACTGAGTCAATCCGATGTCCGGAAATCTCTGAGATATGAACCATCCCCTCCTGCGTAGGTAGTATTTTCACTAAAGCGCCAAAAGGTAAAATCTTGGTGACCACTCCTGTGTAAACCTTCCCTACAGCAGCTTCTTCTATCAGGGTCAAAACTTCCTGCTGGGCCTGCTCGCATGCGGCTGGACTCGGAGAAGAGATGTGAATAGTTCCGTCATCTTCAATATCAATCTCTGCCCCAGTGCGGTCGATAATCCCCCGGATAGTTTTTCCACCCGGACCGATTACCAGTCCTATTTTGTCCGGTTTAATCTTAAAACTGATCATCCTCGGAGCGTAAGGAGAAAGGGTCGGCCGCGGCTGGCTTAATACCGAATTCATTTTTTCCAGAATTTCTAGGCGGGCTTCTCGACTCTGGAATAACGCTTTCTCCAAAATATCAAGGCTAAATTCACTTGTTTTAACATCCAGTTGAAAGCCTGTAATACCCTTTTCTGTTCCGGCAATCTTCAGGTCAACATCCCCATAGTGGTCTTCTTCCCCAGCAATGTCTGTTAAAATCACTGACTGTCCACTTTCCATTATTAGACCAAGAGCAATGCCAGCAACATGCCGGCTAACAGGTACCCCAGCATCCATCAAGGCCAGGCTTCCAGCACAAACAGTGGCCATAGAAGAGGAACCATTTGATTCTAATATGTTGGCTACAATCCTGATCGTATAAGGAAATTTTTCTTCTCCGGGAATAACATAGGCAAGAGAACGTTCAGCCAGAGCACCGTGACCTATTTCTCTCCGGGAAGGACTGCGCATCGGAACAGCTTCCCCCACACAGAACGGTGGAAAGTTATAGTGGAGCATAAATCGCTTGCTGGTCTCTTCAAACAGTCCATCAATCCTTTGCTCATCATGCTTAGCCCCTAACGTTACTGAGGCAATACACTGCGTCTGTCCCCTCACGAATAAAGCCGACCCGTGGTTCCTCGGGAGAAGCCCAACTTCAATTTCTATCGGTCGGATCTCCTTGGGTGAACGGCCATCTAAACGCTTCTCAGAACTGGCAATCAGCTGGCGCACTGACTTTTTTAAAGAAATGTCAAAATCTTTCCCGGCTAAATCCTTTTCTTCCTCGGGACAACCGCTCAGAAATTCTTCTCGGAGGCTGTCGTAAAAGTCTGAACGAGCCTTCTTTTCTTTAAACTCATAGGCCCGAAATAGTTTCTGTTTCAGAAAGTCTTCGGCTGGCTGACGCCAGGGGGAACCACCCACACTGGGAAGAGCTGTTTTCTCCCCGATCCAAGGTTGCTGTACTTCTAACAAAGACTTAAGATTCCTTAAACCAAAGGCGATCGCCTGTAAAAATTTGCTTTCATCTATCTCAGCGGAGCTGCCCTCCATCATAATAATTGAGTCCTGCGTCCCAGATAACAAAAGGTTAATTTCACTTCTTTCCAGGAGAGAAATGCCTGGATTCAACACAAACTCCCCGTCCACATACCCAACCCGCACCGCCGCTACCGGACCAGTAAAAGGAATGGGAGAACTAACCAGAGCGGCTGAAGCTCCCAAGATTGCCAGGATTTCTGGGTCATTTTCGCTATCCACTGAGAGAAGAAGACTAGTAATTTGAATGTCATGGTAATATCCCTCGGGAAACAGTGGCCTTATAGACCGATCAATTACCCTGGAGGTAAGAACTTCTCTTTCTGTGGGACGGCCTTCTCGTTTGAAAAATCCTCCGGGAATCTTGCCAGCCGCAGAGGTTTGTTCCCGGTATTCACACATCAAGGGTAAGAAATCAACATCCTCCCGAGGATTAGAAGAAGATACTGCGGTAGTAAGGACAATGGTCTCTCCACTTTGTACCCAAACAGCTCCCTGAGCCTGTCTGGCCATTCTTCCTTTTTCCAAAATTACTTTCTTTGCACCGAGGTCAATCTCAATTCGGTCCATTTCTCTCCAATCTTAAACTAACCTACTTCCGTAAGTGTAATTTTTTTA
>JAMWDF010000168.1 GCA_023818865.1 Candidatus Omnitrophota bacterium | reverse complement strand
GCAAGAAAGACAGCTCAAGGCACTCGGGAGATTGTTACTATCAGGGTTGCCCCGCCTATGGTAATACGTTCCTGGTCACACGGAGAAGTTAAAAAGGCAGAAACACTCAATTACCGCACTTATAAGCCAGAACGTGACGGGCTGTTTTGTGAGCGGATTTTTGGTCCAGTTAAAGACTATGAATGTGCTTGTGGAAAGTACAAGAAGATGCGATACAAAGGTATCATCTGCGACCGTTGCGGAGTGGAAGTAACCACTTCACGGGTCCGGCGGGAACGGATGGGCCATATTGAATTAGCTTGTCCGGTGGCCTATGTCTGGCTTTTCAAAAGTACTTCCAACTGGTTGGGGACTTTACTTGACCTTTCTCAAAACGAACTAGAAATGGTCCTTTACTACGAAAGATACATAGTCATTGAAAGTAACGGTACTCCTTTGAAAGAAAAGGAGTTGCTTACTGAAGAGGAATATCATGAGGCTGTAAAGCGTTACGGGAGTAAGTTGAGAGCCGGAATCGGGGCCGAGGCTATTCAGCTTTTGCTAAAGAAAATTGATCTGCCAAAGGAAGAAGAGTCTCTGAAAACTCTGTTGCGAAAAAGAAAACGGATGGATTCAACCAGCCGGCGGAATTTAATCAAAAAGCTTCGGCTAGTGCAGGGTTTATTAAAGACCCAGGTAAAACCGGAACATATGGTTACTAACATTATTCCGGTAATTCCTCCTGATTTACGTCCTCTCCTTCCTCTTGATGGAGGGCGATTTGTGGCTTCGGACTTGAACGACCTTTATCAGCGGGTAATCAACCGGAACAACAGACTTAAGAAGCTCTTGAAGCTACAAGCGCCTGATATTATCGTGCGCAATGAAAAGAGAATGCTTCAGGAGGCGGTTGACGCTCTATTTGATAATGGGAAGCATGGAGCTCCAGTCTTAGGGAAGGGAAAGAGACCATTGAAGTCGTTGAGTGACAGTTTGAGAGGAAAACAAGGTCGGTTCAGACAGAATTTACTCGGGAAACGGGTTGATTACTCGGGGAGAGCAGTTATTGTCGTTGGCCCGGAGTTAAAACTGAACGAGTGTGGTGTGCCCAAAGAGATGGCCTTAGAACTATTCGGTCCTTTTGTTCTGAGGGAATTGCGGAAAAGGGAATATTTCCACACTTTAGGTAGTGCGAAGAGAGCCTTGACTGAGAACCGCCCTGAGGTTTGGGAAATCTTAGAGAAGGTCAGTCGGCATCATCCTGTTCTGCTCAATCGTCAGCCGACCTTGCACCGGCTTTCCATTCAGGCTTTTGAACCGAGATTGATTGAAGGAAATGTGATCAGGATACATCCTTTGGTTTGTCCTGCCTACAATGCTGATTTCGACGGAGATACCATGTCAATTCATGTTCCGCTTACTTTAGAGGCGCAATTAGAAGCGGAACTGTTAATGAAAGCAACCGCTCATATTCTTTCTCCGGCCAGTGGTCGTCCGCTTATTGCGCCTACGCGGGATATCGTTCTTGGTTGTTACTATTTGACCTACGAGAGTGCTGAAGAACCATATCCGCAGATTGTATCCGGATTTGATGAAGCGGTTATGTTACATCATTTTGGTTTTTTGGAACTTCACCGGCCAGTGAGGGTGCGGGATAATGAAGGGCGGTTGATCACTACTACCGTCGGCCGGATTATTTTTAATTCTATTCTTCCCCCCAGGATAAGTTTTCAGAATACTCTTTTTAGCTACAAGAAGTTGGAAGCGGTGGTCAGCGACATTTTTGCTCGATGTGGGTACGAAGAAACAGTGGCTTGTCTTGACGGGATAAAGGAACTTGGTTTTTACTACGCTACAGTAGGCGGAATATCTATCGGGATTGACGACCTTCTGATTCCGGGCGTAAAGAAGAGACTGGTGGAAGAGGCGAAGAAGAATGCAGAGGTGGTCCATTCTTATTACCGCCGCGGTCTGATTTCCGAGGGAGAAAGATACAACCGAATTATTGACATCTGGACTTCTTGTTGCAATGAGGTCAGTGATGCAGTCATTAGTGCTATCCAGAACGATGCTGGTGTTAGACCTTTTCGTCTTAATCCGATTGCGGCGATGGTGGATTCTGGGGCTCGGGGTAATCGGACTCAGGTGAATCAGTTAATGGGTATGCGCGGGTTAATGATCAGACCGACCAAGAAAGTAACTGGGGGCATTGGGGAGATTATAGAAACACCGGTTATCTCCAGTTTCCGCGAGGGGATGTCTTTGCTGGAATATTTTCTTTCTGTTCATGGAGGAAGAAAAGGATTGGTTGATACTGCCTTGAAGACATCAGATGCTGGTTATCTCAGTCGCCGGCTGGTAGATGTTGCTCATGCTGAGATTATTACTGAAGAGGATTGCCGAACGCTGGAAGGGATCGTTATGAAACCATTGTTTGAAGGGGACGAAGAGTTGATTCCCCTTCGTGAAAGAATTGTTGGTCGGGTAGCGATGGATAATATCGTTGACGTTATCAATGATGAGACTATTGTTCGCGCTGGAGAAGTAATTGATGAAAAGACAGCAAATCGGATTGCTGAGACAGGCATCCCTGGGATAAAAATTCGTTCAGTGCTTACCTGCCGGGCGGAAAAGGGAGTGTGTGCCAAGTGTTACGGGTGGGACCTCACGAGAAGAAAGCTAGTAAATCTGGGGGAGGCAGTTGGTATTATCGCCGCTCAGTCAATCGGGGAGCCTGGTACTCAGTTAACTTTGCGGACTTTTCATACTGGGGGTACTGCCTCAAGGTCTCTCGGACCGGCAAAAATTGTTAGCAAGACTGAAGGACGGGTTGTTTTTGGAGAAGACATGAAAACCGTGATCGACCAGGAAGGTTTTCGGCTTTTAGTTGGCCGGGAAGGGACAGTGGCCATTCATGACAACCGAGAGCGCGAACTAGAGAAATATACCCTTCGTGTGGGCGCCAGGCTCCATGTTGAGCCTGGAGCTAAGATAAAAGAGGGGCAACTGATTGCGGAGTGGGACCCTTATTCTTTGCCGATTATTGCTGAAACCGAAGGAATAGTTTGTTACCGAGATATCGTCCTCGGGAAAACTTGTCGGGAGGAAATAGATAACGAAACTGGCCTGAAAAGAATTGTTGTGGTGGAACATAAAGAAGAACTTGACCCGCAGATTCTCATTGTGGCTAAAGAAGAGGGAAGCGCGTCAGGAAAGGTGGTGGGTCAATCACACATTCCCGTAGGAGCCACTATTTTGGTGGAGGAAGACCAAGAGGTCAAGCCGGGAACTATTTTAGCGAAAACCCCGCGGACAGTTGGCCGGGTACAGGATATCACTGGGGGCTTACCCCGGGTGAGTGAACTGTTTGAGGCAAGGAATCCGAGGAATCCAGCCATTTTAAGTGAGATTGATGGTGAGGTTCGCATAATTCAAGAGAAGAGTGGTCGCAAGGTGGTCATCACTGGAGATGTCACCAAAAAAGAATACGCAATTCCCTTTGGCAAGCACCTGTTAGTTGCGGATGGAGATAGGGTGAGTGCCGGTAGTAAACTCACTGACGGGCCGGTAGTTCTCCATGATATTCTTCATATTCAGGGGGATAAGAAGGTCCAAGAATACTTATTGAATGAAGTTCAGAAAGTGTACCGCGTAGAAGGTGTGACTATTAGTGATAAACATATTGAGATTATTGTCCGGAAGATGCTTTCGCGGGTAAGAGTAGAAGACCCCGGTGATACTTTTCTCCAGGAAGGAGAAGAGATTGACAAGGTGAGGGTTCAGAAAATCAATGATTCTTTGCCTAAGGGAAAGAGAAAAGCCACTTACCAGCCATTGATTTTAGGAATTACTAGGGTGGCGTTAAGCAGCGAGAGTTTTATCTCCGCTGCGTCCTTCCAGGAGACAATTAAGGTGTTGACTAACGCTGCCGTCGTTGGGGCTGAAGATTCTCTTGAAGGTCTGAAGGAAAATGTAATCATGGGCCGTTTAATCCCAGCGGGAACAGGGTTCTTTCCGCAAGACGAAGAATCTGCCCGGACATCTCCCGGGAGTGGTTATGAAATTACCTATCAAAAGTAGGAGGCAAAATGCCAACAGTTAACCAGCTTTTAAGAAGAGTCAGAAGACCAAAGAAGAGATATTCAAAATCAACTGCTTTGGAGAAAAATCCTCAACGGCGAGGGGTATGTTTATATGTCAAAACAATGACTCCTAAGAAACCGAATTCGGCTCTAAGAAAGATTGCCAAGGTTCGGCTAACCAATGGAAAAGAAGTAATTGCTTATATCCCAGGTATCGGCCATAACCTCCAGGAACACTCAATTGTTCTTGTTCGGGGCGGACGGGTTAAAGATCTACCAGGGGTAAAATACCATATTGTGCGCGGGTGCTTAGATGCGGCCGGGGTAGAAAACAGGAAGAAATCTCGTTCCCGATATGGGAGTAAGAAACCAAAGACATCAGAACAGAAGGCAGAAGCGACTACCAAATGAACGGATGATGGTAATCATCAGGAGGGAGTGTCTATGCCAAGGCGGCGAAAAGTAATTAGGAAGAGAGTTTTTTCTGACCCGGTTTACGGAGATTTTGAGGTAGCTAAGTTTGTCAATAATTTGTTAAAAGATGGGAAGAAGAGTCTAGCCTACAGAATATTTTATGACATGTTAGATATCATCAAAGAACGGACAAAAGAAGATGGTTTGGCTGTTTTTAAGAAGGCAGTGAGCCAGGTAAGGCCTAAACTGGAGGTAAGACCCCGAAGGGTCGGAGGAGCAACTTATCAAATACCTATGGAAGTTCCCCCAGCCAGAAGTCTAGCCTTAGCTATGAGGTGGATTCTTATCTCTGCTCGAGCGAGAAAAGGAAAACCAATGGCGGAAAGGCTGGCGGATGAAATTATTGAGGCTTCAAGAGGGGAAGGGGCCAGCATTAAGAAAAGAGAAGAAACTCATAAGATGGCTGAATCTAACCGAGCCTTCGCTCATTATCGGTGGTGAGCTATTGCCGCGAGGTAAGAGAAGTGAAACTAACAGCCGCTGCTTTCTCCCAGGGTACAGAAATGACTGTGGACATATCAAGAATAAGAAATATTGGGATTATCGCCCATATTGATGCCGGGAAGACAACCACCACCGAGCGGTTTTTATACTACACGGGTAAGACTTATAAAATTGGCGAAGTAGATGAAGGAACAGCGGTGATGGACTGGATGGACCAAGAGA
>JAMWDF010000167.1 GCA_023818865.1 Candidatus Omnitrophota bacterium | reverse complement strand
AACTTTATAAAACCTTTATTCTCGCCCCTTATCATTTTTGGCGAAACTCCGGGATTTCTGTCTGCCTACTCTGGCCAGAAAGGAGGTGAAAAGCGAAGGCAGGCTAGGGCAAGATAGAACAGACCGGAGCGATAGAACAAGAAACAACCCTTACAATGGAGGTAAGAATGCGATTCCCCAAATTGCTCATAGTGGTCATCGCTTCAGTTCTCACTGTTGTCTCAGTCCAAGCAGGAGAAATTGATATCCTCCTGGAAAAACTAGTGCAGAAAGGTATCTTCACTCACCAAGAAGCAGCCCAGATCAGGACTGAAGTGGAACAGGAGATGAGGGCGGGAACAGTCAAGACTATTAACGAAACGTTGCCCAATCTTCTCACTAACACTAAATTCGGTGGGGATCTCCGGTTAAGATACCAGTGGGAACAAACGGAAACACCAACTACCAAAGAAGACCGCCAGCGAGGCCGTTTCCGTCTTCGTTACGGCTTTCAAACGGAAGTTAATGAGACACTGAAGGCTGGGTTGCGTTTGGCCACTGGAGGGAAGGAACCAACATCAACCAACCAGACCTTTGAGCGAGCGTTTGTAGGGAAAACCATTGCGATTGACCAAGCTTATGTCACCTACCGGCCAGCCCCTTTTTTGGCGCTCACCGGAGGCAAGATGCCCAACCCATACTTTTGTACTGACCTTCTCTGGGATTCTGACATCAATCCAGAAGGGGTAGCCGCAACCCTCCAATTCAATGAGAATAAACTTAGACCGTTTGCTACCTTTGCCTTTTATGGGATGGGTGAAAATAAAAACTGGTCAGCTGACCCAGCGATTTTGGCCGCCCAAACAGGGGTAAATCTTGACCTGGCTGGCCGACCGCTGAACTTAGCCTTAACCTATTACAACTTTATGGGTTTGAAAGGAAAATTCATGCAGGATGTCAGCCCGGACTACGTGAAAAGAACAAACTCCAATGCAGCGGTGGTATTTCCAGCCACACCTACTTCTCTGCAGACTACTAAACACTACTGGATTCACGATTACGAACTCCTTGATGTTAACTGCTCCTTCACTCCTTTTGTCTTCAATGAAACAAAACCCCTAACCATCTACGGGAATTATCTGCAAAACCTCGCCAGCGGCGTGAAAGACAAGATAGGGTGGCTGGCTGGATTCTCCTTGGGGAAGGCTAAAGAAAAAGGAGAGTGGGAAATTAATTATAATTACCGGCGGTTGGAAAAAGACGCTGCTCCAGACATCATCGTTGACTCTGATTTCCATGGAGGAGGCACCAACTGTCACGGACACAAAATAAGCTTTGGCTACTCGCTCCAAAAGAATGTATCATTGAATCTGACTTACTTCAATACGGGTGTGCTAACCGGAACGAAAAGGGACGTCCAGATGTTGCAGGCTGATTTAAATGTGAAGTTCTAACCAAGGGAGGAAATGATGAAAATCAAAAATCTTGGTTTGGTTCTCAGCTGGCTACTACTGGGCATAGGAGTTGGGACAAGTGCTGGCCAGGAGAAAATAGTTATCACCGGGTCAACGACTGTCTTGCCCATCGCTCAGAAGGCAGCCGAAGTCTTTATGAGTAAGCATCCCCAGGTGAAGATCTCAGTTATGGGCGGAGGTTCAGGGGTGGGCATAGCTTCCCTCATTGACGGCCACTGTCACATTGCCGATTCTTCCAGAGCAATGAAAGCTTCGGAAATCCAAAAAGCCCAGAAGAAAGGAGTTGAGCCCAAAGCCCATGTGGTGGCGCTGGATGGTATTGCGGTGATTGTCCATCCGTCAAATCCTATTTCTTCCCTCACTCTTCAGCAAGTTAAGGACATTTACACTGGCTCCATCTCTGACTGGAAACAAGTTGGAGGACCGGCGGCAAAAATCGTGGTCATTTCCCGGGATACTGCCAGCGGAACTTATGAAGCCTTCGGAGAACTGGCCTTAAAAAAAGCCAGAGTGAGACCTGACGCCTTGCTTCAAGCCAGCAATCAGGCGGTCGCTTCCACGGTGGCCAAAACACCAGGCGCTATCGGTTATGTCGGGCTTGGCTATCTTGGTAAGGAAGTTAAGGCTCTACCGATAAACAGCGTTTTGCCTTCAGTGGAAACAGTCCTTTCAGGCAAATATCCAATCTCCCGGCCTCTTTTTATGTATACCAACGGCACCCCAACCGGCAATATCAAGAATTTTCTTGATTTTGTCAAGAGCGCTGAGGGACAGAAGCTTGTTGAGCAGGACGGTTTCGTTCCCCTAAAGTAACGGAAAATGTTATCATAAAGATAGGCAGGGTAATAGTCAAAATATGAACCGATATAAGGAGATTTTCTTCCATTGGTTGTTTGTTGTACTGGGATTCTCAGCCCTGGCTTTTTTGCTGGCTATTACCCTGCTTATCTTCAAAGAAGCCCTGCCGATATTTAAACATACCCCGTTTTGGGCATTTATCTCCGGACAGTTTTGGTATCCTACTTATGAACCGCCGGATTTTGGCATCTTACCTTTAATTCTGGCTTCTTTTCTAGTCACTTTAGGCGCGGTGGTGGTAGCGGCTCCTTTAGGCATCGGTACGGCCCTTTATCTTACTGAATTAGCAGGACGCCGACAACGGGCTTTTCTTAAACCATTACTTGAAATTTTGGCTGGGGTACCCTCGGTGGTCTATGGATTTTTTGGCATGGTCGTCCTAGCCCCTTTTTTTCAAAAAGCATTCCAACTGCCAACCGGACTCTGTGCGCTGACTGCTTCTCTCACTCTTGGTATCATGTCCATTCCCTTTATTTGCAGCCTGGTAGAGGACGCACTCAGCGTAGTTCCAAGAATGTTCCGAGAAGCTTCCCTTGCTTTGGGGGCCAATCACTGGCAAACACTAACAAGAGTCGTCATCCCGGCGGCTGGCTCCGGCATTTCCACAGCGGTCATCCTGGGAATAAGCCGGTCTATCGGAGAGACAATGACCGTGCTGATGGTAGCCGGGGGAGCAGCAGTCATCCCTAAGTCATTTCTTCAACCAGTCAGACCGATGACTGCCACCATTGCCGCGGAAATGGCGGAAGCCCCTTTTGGGAGTGCCCATTATCACGCTCTATTTGGCATTGCCGCTGTTCTTTTTGTTCTTACCTTAATTTTTAATGTTCTTGCTGAAGCGGTCTGCCAACGTTTCCGTCAGAAACTGGGGAGTAAATTGTGAGACCGGAAATCTCCCAGAAAATCGGCTTTTCTCTTTTTAAGCTGTCCTTGTTTATTACTCTTTTCTTTCTGGGCACCATTCTTTGGTTCATCGCCATTCGTGGTTATCGGGTAATTTCCTGGGAATTTCTTACGACTGGACCCAGAGAAGCAATGACCGAAGGCGGAGTAGCTCCAGCAATTATAGGCACTTTTTATCTGGTGCTTGGCAGTCTCATCATCAGTGGACCTCTGGGTGTTGGTTGCGCCATCTACCTCTGCGAGTACAATCCACCTGGCCCAATTGCTAATATTATTAAAGCTAGTATTAACAACCTAGCTGGAGTGCCTTCAGTAGTTTTCGGACTGTTCGGCCTGGGAGTATTCGTAAAATTTTTTAAATTTGGGGTTTCTCTTCTTTCCGGTAGCCTTACCCTAGGCATTCTGTCTCTGCCTTTAGTAATTTCCTCCTGTCAAGAGGCGCTATTGGCTGTTCCTCATTCCTGGCGCGAAGCATCACTTGCTCTTGGCGCTTCGCGGCTGGAGACAATCAAACGGGTGGTGCTCCCGGCTGCCTTTCCGGGGATTCTTACTGGCTTTATCCTCTCTGTTGGCCGGGTGGCTGGAGAAACAGCGCCAATCATGTTTACCGCCGCCACCTTTTATATGCGCGGCTACCCCAACTCAATATTTTCTGAAGTGATGGCTCTTCCCTATCATCTTTATGCCCTGATGACTGAGGGAATCTATCCGGAAAAACAGGTACCTATAGCCTACGGTTGTGCGCTTGTTCTGCTAATAGTGGTGCTGAGCATTTCCACTGTTGCCATTATCTTAAGACATAGATACCGAATTGCTCATGGAGAATAAACCATCCGTTCGCCTCCAGACCATCCAGGTCTCCTTTTTCTACGGAGAAAAGAAGGTACTTCACAATATTAGTCTTGATATTTACCAGAATTCTGTAACAGCCATCATTGGCCCATCTGGCTGCGGCAAATCCACCTTCATCCGCCTGCTGAACAGAATGAATGACTTGATCCCCGGGAGCCGATTGCAAGGTACAATCATGCTGGACGGCCAGGACA
Source organism: Candidatus Omnitrophota bacterium (assembly GCA_023818865.1). GTDB lineage: Bacteria > Ratteibacteria > UBA8468 > B48-G9 > DSTR01 > JAMWDF01. Next base: position 971 of record JAMWDF010000167.1, on the reverse strand, counting down.
TTTATCAGCCCCAGGTAAACGTGGTGGAATTAAGACGCAAGGTCGGTATGGTGTTCCAAAAACCAAACCCTTTTCCTAAAAGCATCTTTGAAAATGTAGCCTACGGACCGGTGGTGAAAGGAACGCGAGACCGATTGCTCCTCCAGAATATAGTAGAACAGTCGCTGAGAAAAAGCGCTCTCTGGGAAGAAGTCAAGGACAGACTTTACGAAAATGCTCTTACTCTTTCCGGAGGCCAGCAACAACGCCTGTGCATTGCCCGGTGTTTAGCTGTGGAACCAGAGGTGATTCTCTTTGATGAACCGTGCGCCAGTCTTGACCCCATCGCCACCCAGCGAATTGAAGAGTTAATTACCGAGTTGAAGAAAGAGTATACAATTGTAATTGTCACCCACAATATGCAACAAGCAGCCAGGGTTTCTGATTACACTGCTTTCTTCTGGTTAGGTGAACTGGTGGAATTTGGAAGGACTGAAAAGATTTTTACTGTGCCTGAGAATAAACGCACAGAGGAATATCTTGCCGGTAAATTCGGCTGAGGAGGAGCCATGTTGGAACAACGACTTCTGGAACTGAGCAAACATATAGTTGAATTTTCTGCTCTGGTTGAGGGAATGCTCTCCCGCAGCATTACCGGGCTTCAGACAAGGGATAGAAGCATTCTTGAAACTGTGACTGGCCCGGATGAAGATAAGGCCAACCAGATAGAAATTGAGATTGATGAAGCCGTTACTGTTACCATTGCCCAATTTCAGCCAAAAGCAAAGGAACTCAGAACCGCACTGATGATTCTGAAAATGAATAACGACCTGGAACGGATGGCTGACCACGCAGTCAATATCGCTGAAAGTGCTTTTTATTTGATTCAGCGTCCGCCTGTCAAGCCTCTCCTGGACATACCTCGGTTGGCTGAAATTGCCAGCAGAATGCTGAAAGAGAGTATGCTATCATTTGTAAACCAGGATGTTAAC
>JAMWDF010000166.1 GCA_023818865.1 Candidatus Omnitrophota bacterium | reverse complement strand
CATAGGGGTTTATCCATTCAGCCCAGCGATAATAGAAAAGCGCCTCAGAAATGTTTCCCTGCTTTAGGGCTATGGTTCCCAAATTCATATCGGTCTTAGCAAAATGAGGAAAGAGAAAATTGTTGATGTGGAGATAGATTTTCTTTGCTTCCGCCAGCTGCCCTGTCTCTCCATAGACATAGGCCAGTTTATACCAGGTTACATAATCAGAAGGACAGATCTGGCAGGCGATGGTGTAATAACTGATGGCTGCTTTGTACTGCCTAGCTTCCTTTGCCCAAATGCCACGCTTAAGGTAAACCTGGGAAGTAATGCGGTAATAGGAAACGAACACAGCCATAATGTATGAGCTAATGGCAATAACAACCCAGAGATATTTAGAAAATGACAAGCTGGCGAGATAATTTTTTCCCCGAGTTCCGGCAAGTATGCCGAGAGAAAACCAGAAGAACATAGCGGTGGAAGCATTGCTGAGGTTGGTAGAAAATAGGTTATCAGCCAACACGGCGGCTACTCCGGCTGCCAAGCCAGTTGAAACAATTTGGTCTATAGAGAAGGTTTCTGCTATCACCGAGTCTCTTCCCTTTGCTTTGTCTGGTTGCTTATTTCTTTTTCTTGAGCCTGCCATAGAATCTGAAACGAGATAAGTCTCCTGGGATTGACTGATTCGCTGAGTTAGCCAAAGGAGAAGTATTATAAACCCGAGGAAGATTAGTAGTCCCACTAAACCGGTTTCACACCAAATTTCCAGATAGTGGTTATGAGGATTATTGGTAACAGGGGTGGATTCAGCCTGGCGGAAATACTCCCGGAAGCGATACCAAGGATAATATATCTGAAAATTGCCCAATCCCCAGCCCAAAACTGGCTTAACCGTAACCATTCTCCAAGTACCTTTCCAGATATAATACCGGATGTTAGACAAAAACCATTTCTGAATCATTGGCCACATAAGGTAGGTAATAATGCCAAAACAGGCCAGACCTCCGTAAGCCTTCCAGGCTGACTTGCCCTTCTTAGGGAAGACGAAGAAAGCAAAACAAGCCAACCCAAAAAAGAATCCGGCAATAGCAGCTCTTGACCGACTAAGAAAGAGAGCGGTTAGGCCACAAACTAAAAAGAGAATTAGAAAAGTAATCTCCGGAGGAGGCAATTTTTTTTGTCTCAGCATAGAGGTTGCTAAAAGCAAAGGTATCAGCATATGTCCAGCAAAGAAGTTAGGGTTGCCAAAGGTACTAATGCCGTAATGAGAGGGCATGGCATCTTGTACCAGGGCGATGACTACAGCGATGAAAGCGCTGCCAAGCCAAAAATATACCCACGTTTTTTCAGGCTGGTATTGGGCTGCGAGAAGGAAGATTAAGAAGTACAAGAGGAACAACTCCAGGCTGCCAGCTGCGGCGTAGCCGCAGGGGGCGGTTAGAGCTGCGTAGAGATACCAAATGGCCATAACGATGAAAGAAATAAGCCCGACTCTGGAAAAACTAAAAGTTCTTTTTTCAAAGATAAAAGCGATGGCAGTGAGAAGACAGAAGACATATCCCATAACATTCTTGATAAGGGTATAATCAGAGGCTGGTTTAAATAAACCGAGGACTCCCCCAGCAAAGAAGGTCAACAACGCAGCAAGTTGAAGGTGTTTTGGTTCTACCTGCTTCATAGATGGAATTATACTGTCAAAGTCCTGTATCTGTCTATTTTAGCCGGGGCAGGACCAGGTGGAACAGATTGGGGAATCTATTCGGCCTCTTGACAAAGAAAAAAGGTAGATTAAAATATTTTCAAAGAACGGCAGTTTTTCTCTGACAAAGGAGGAGCGATGGCCGTGAAGAAGGCAGCAAAGAAAGGAAAAAAGGCAGTTGGTGGTGGCAAGAAGAAAGCAGCGAAGAAGAAAAAATAGATAGGGGGCAGGTTTAGAAGATACAAAACCGGGCGTTTCTTTTACCAGAAACGCCCGTGATTATTATTGCGTTCACCTGGAGGCGTGATGCGACGAAAAAAAAGAAAGTTACGTTGGCGATCAAAGAGAGCCAATCACCGGAAAAAACCCACTATGGGTTAGGTTAAAGAAAGAGAGAACTGACCGACGTTTCCAAATGAATTCGCTTAATGGTCTCGCCCAGAAGAGCGGAGACAGAAAGAACCTTCACGCACGGAGGAAGATTAACTTGCGGAATAGTGTCTGTAATTACCAGCTCCTTGATTGCACTTTCCGCCAAAAGTTTCTTTGCTTGACCAGAGAAGACCGCATGGGTACAACTGCCGTAAACCTCCGCCGCTCCTTTTTCCAACAATATTCTGACGGCTTCTGTAATAGTCCCCCCGGTAGAAATTAGGTCATCAACAATAATGGCCTGGGTTTCCTCTACTTCACCGATAACATGCATAACACTAATCTGGTCTGGGCTATCTCTTCTCTTATCCACAATAGCCAGGGGAGCGCCCAGATGTTTGGCGAAGGCCCTGGCCATTTTTACACTGCCGACATCAGGGGCAACCACCACTGGTTTTGTGAAATTCTTATTTTTAAAGTACTTAACAATAACCGGGGCAGCAAAGAGGTGGTCAACAGGAATATCAAAAAACCCCTGAATTTGCGGAGCATGCAAATCCATTGTGAGTACTCGGTCGGCCCCAGCTGCCACCAGTAAGTTAGCCACTAACTTGGCTGTAATCGGCACTCGGGGCTTATCCTTACGGTCCTGACGGGCATAACCGAAATAAGGGAGAACGGCTGTTACTCTCTTGGGAGAGGCTCGACGAAAAGCATCCAGCATGACCAGCAATTCCATTAGATTCTCATTTACTGGAGTACAGGTTGATTGGACAACGAAAACGTCCTTGCCCCGAACGTTTTCTTTTATTTGTACGCTTATTTCTCCATCGCTGAACCGGGAAATATCAATATCACCAAGCTGTTTCTCCAGATAGGCAGCTATTTTTTCCGAGAGACTGCGGCTGGCGCTACCGGAAAATATCAAGCACTGGTTCATAATTTCTCCTTCAGAGATGAAAAAATGGTTTTACCTTTGAAGAATTTTTGGTTTAAGGTGATTTTCCCTTGTTTTAACCACTCTTCAGCCCGTTTCAGGTCTTCCTCGGTATTGATACCAAGGGCTTCTTCCGGGTACAATGTTTGGTAACTACCTATTTTATATCCCTGGGTTGAAAGCAGTGAAATAATGGTAGTGAGATACTGTTCTCCTTTTACTGGATCAGGAATCACCTGGGGCAACATTTGAAATAAGGGGTTTTTTTTAAATACGTAAACTCCGGCATTTATTTCTTTGATAAGGCGCTGCTGTTCGGTAGCGTTCACCTCTTCAACAATTTCCAAGATTTGCGTGTTATTTTTAATAATTCGACCGTAGCCAGTTGGCTTTTCCAGAATGGTGGTCAATATGGTAGCGGTATTGGATTGAGATTGGTGAGTTGTGATCATTTCCAAGAGGGTTCGTCGGGTTAAAAATGGAACGTCTCCACAAAGAACAAGAATATCTCCCTCATAATCCCCCAGGGCGTTGCCAGTGCAGGCGACAGCGTGGCCAGTTCCTCTTGGTTCCGGTTGTTCAACGAATTCAATGGAGGGATCATTAATCCAAGAAAAGACCTGTTCTTTCTGGAAGCCAACCACGATGATAATCCGCTCCGGATTTAAACTTTTAACTGTGGGTAGAAGATAGGCTAATAGCGGCCGGCCGAGAAGAGTGTGGACCACCTTTTGATTTTTCCCGCCCAACCTCTTTCCGCGTCCAGCAGCAAGAATAACTACGGCTATCTTGCTGGTTGACAAATTTGTCTCCTTTCTCTGGTAATCCTCAACCGTGCTGCCAGTTTCTTCTTATCCTGCCGGGAATCTGCCCGGCGAGGATTCGAACCTCGAACCTCGGCTCCAAAGGCCGGTGTGTTACCGTTACACTACCGGGCAAACAAGTTTTCTTTCTTTAAATCAGGTATAACGAAACGTCTTTATGCCTTGAAAAATCAACAAATATCTGCTTTTCTAATTTGCCTTAAAAAGTTCTTTATCTGGAAGGCATCAAGCAACATCAATGTTTGTTCATTTGTTCGGCGACGACTGGCTCTCTTTTTCTATCGCCTTCTTGTAAGCTTCTATTATTTTTGTCTGCATATATTCCCGGAACGCAGAGTTGATTGGGTGAGCCAGGTCTTTGTGCCTTTCGGCTACAGGAGCCTTTTGACTATTTTCGGTTGGTAAAGAAGAACCGCACGAGCCGCAAAAACGGCTGCCGGTAGCGTTCTTATACCCACACTTACTGCAAGGCTTTTGGGTTTTCTTGCTGGGCATGGCGACAAATAAGCCATTTTTTCCTTCAATAATCCTGATGTCTCTAACTACAAAGGCATTGTCGAAGGTGACAGAAACATAAGCCCTGAGACGACTGTTAGAACTATGAATAGGTGACACCCGAGTTTCAGTTATCTCCATTGCCCCTCCTCTCAGCAGAGTTGATAAAGGTGGAAATTACCTTGGTTTGCCATTTCCCGTTGGGAGATAAGGTAGCACACTTTTCAGCTGATGACCGGTCAGGAAAAATACTGAACAGAGTGCTGCCGCTTCCCGAGATAATAAACTTCTGACCGCATTTATTTTCCCAGTACGCTCTCACCTGTCTGATTTCCGGATACTCTTTTTCACTAGCTTCCTGCAAGCGGTTAAACATGAAATTTCTAGCTTCTTCCACCTTACCTTTTTGTAGATTTTCCAGAAGAATTTTAATCTGGCTACGCGCCCATGTCAAATCGCCCCGTTTTTTCAATCTATCATAACAGGTAAAGACGCGGGCGGTTGATACTGGCCGAGGTGGGCAAACTAACACATACCACAGACTAAAATTTTCAGCTACTGGTTTAAGCCTCTCGCCTTTACCACCTACAATATATCTCCGCGGAGTAATGAAAACCGGAACATCTGCTCCCACCTGCTGAGCCAATTTTACAAGATACTCGGGGCAAAAATTCGCTCCGGATGTCTTGTTAAGTATATTCAACACGCAGGCAGCGTCGCTGCTTCCGCCTCCCAACCCCGCTCCAATTGGAATTCGCTTATGCACAGTAATCTGGAGGGAAGGCGTCCTAGAAAAATGGGCCGTAAACAGGGAGACGGTTTTAACCACAGTGTTATTAGTTGGGTCAAGACCGCTCCATGGTTTAAACTTGACCTGCCAGGTGCTGGCTGGAGAAAAATCAATTAGGTCAAACAAACTAATCGGGTCAACTAGCGAGACAAGATTATGATATCCGTCTGGTCTCCTCTG
>JAMWDF010000165.1 GCA_023818865.1 Candidatus Omnitrophota bacterium | reverse complement strand
TTCAACGGTTAGGATGGTAAAAAATACCATCCCATTGGAAACGTAGCCGCTGTCGCCATCTTGACTATCGGTCAAAGGAACCGCGGTGTCGTAACTGGAGCTGGCGCTTCCCTGTCTTAAACTACCAGTCACATAGGTTGTATTGGCTGGGATACTATCCATGATTACTAGAGTTTTTGCCCCGGCGGTTCCCAGGTTGGTATAATAAACAGTGTAAATGATTTCTTCGCCTGGAATAGCTGTCGTCTTGTTCACTTGCTTAACTAAGTTTATTATGGGAGCACCCACTGTTACCGGTGCGGTATCACCAGTAGTGACAAAAGGAAAGTTGTTTCCACTGACGGTAACACTGTTGTAAAAAGTGCCGCTTACCCCACCGGCTAGCGCCTTAAAAGAAAGAGTGACAAGGTTTTCTTTGGGGATAACCCAGTTTCCACCCCAGGTGAGAATCTGGCCGTTGATGGTTGGGTCGGAATTTGTCAGACCGGCACTGCTACCTGGGACATAGATGAAACCTGAGGGTAAAAGGTCTTGAATACTTGATAGAACAGCAGCCGCAGTTCCAGTATTGTTGACGGTAATGGTGTAGATTACTGTTTCTCCTGAGCTTACTTCAGAAAGATTAACAGTTTTGCTCACTGTAACGGTTGGACCCAGGACAATTACGCTATCAGTTCGATATTGGTTGAGGTTGATGTTAGCGTCAATTTTGTCCAGATAGGTGGCGGTAATTGTTTCCCCGGTAGAGATTTCCAAGATTCCATTGTTAGTAAGTGGCAAACCATAGGTGGTTAAAACATAGCCAGTAAAGATGCCTGTATTAACACCGGTTTCCGTTAAACTAGTCGTTACAGAATCACCATTGGTTGTTGTCAGAGTAACAGTGACAGTCTGGAGTGTAGTCATATTGTAATTTTGGTCTCCGTCGCCCACCCGGAGGTAAAGAGTTTGACCAGAAATAACTTCTGTAACATCTCCATTACCCGCCAGGTTTTCGACAAAGCGTATCACCCCGGTGGTTGGCCTTGTACCAAATGGAGTCATATAGTCAGAAAAGCCAGCATAGAGGTCTGAAGCGCCTATTAGGTCACCGCCACTTTGAGTCAAATTGTTGGCGCTGGGCGAAGTTCCTCCATAGTAACGTATTGGCGAATCACCTGTTATTCCGGTAACAGACAAGAGAATAGAGTAAGGGAAACGCCAGTCAAGAAAGTAGTCCTGGTCTCCGTTAAAAGAAGTGTCAGCCAGGTTAATCTGAAAATTTCCAGCTAAAGGGATAGTGGCTGTAGTTACTTCCGGCACATCAGAAGGGTCCCCCAGATTGCCCTGAATGGTATTTTGTCGCAAACTGATGTTTTCGTTCTGGGAGATGCCGTCTAACATAATCATCCATTCGTAGTCTCCGGCGTTTAGATTAGTGTCTATAAGAATTCCCCAGCCAAATGACTTCAAAAGTCCTTGGCCGCCAGTACCAGCCGGATCCTGATCCAGACGCATCCGGAAGTATAGGTAGGAGCTATCATTAAAGATAAAAAGAGCGGCGTGATTGGGGTCAGAGACAACATTGCGCGGTCCAGTAGCGTCATTATTGGGGTCAGTTATAATCGCGCCGGCCCGGTAGACCGGATTCCATTCATCAGCACTTGGCCAGGAGAAGGCAGGAGCGAAAGGCAATATCAAACAGCATAAGGAGCACACCAAGATTAGCAATTTCTGAAACGAACTCCTAAGATTTCTTGACAAACTCATAATAGATTTTTTCTCCGTCAAGAAGTAAACATGCGATTATGTTACGAAAATGCACTTACTAAGAAACATCGCCCTTATTATAACATTTTTTGGGAGCCCATCCTAAATTTCGGAATTGGCTTGACAGTCTGTTAGCTGTAAAGTAAGTTAAATGGTGAACTCAACTGGTAGTTCATGATGAGAAAATTTATCTATCTCCTTGGATTTATTGTATCTGTGGCGGAAGGAGCAGAAAGGCTTGCTTCCCTGGTGAAGATTGATGGACCTATTGGTCCGGTAACTTACCATCAAATCCGCCGGGCGATTCAATCGGCGACAAAGGAAAGGGCTGAGTTCTTGCTAATTTATCTTGATACTCCAGGTGGGCTTCTTTCCTCTACCAGGAAAATTGTCCAGGAAATATTGGAAGCCGATGTCCCAGTAGTCGGGTATGTTGCTCCGAAAGGAGCTCAATGTGCTTCTGCCGGCACATTTATTGGTTTAGCCTGTCATATCCTGGCTATGGCGCCAGCTACCAATATTGGAGCCGCTCATCCAGTTAGCCTTTTTTCTAAGGAAGATAAGACTATGGAGACTAAAGCGGTGAATGATACAGTCGCTTTTATAAAGAGCATTGCTTCTCTTCGGGGCCGGAACGCTTCGTGGGCGGAAAAGGCGGTTCGGGAAAGTCTTTCTTCCACCGAGAAGGAAGCTCTGAAACAGAGAGTTTGTGATCTGGTGGCTAAGGATATTGATGACCTTCTTCTCCAACTCAATGGCCGAAGCATTCATTTGCGCGGAAAAGAGCGCACCATAAACACTGACAGAATAGCCATTCAAGAATCAAGCGTCCGGTTAGTGGAACGGATTCTGGGATTGTTAAGCGAGCCTAACATCGCATATCTATTACTAATCATCGGTTTTTGGGGAATTATCATTGAACTTTCTCATCCAGGAGCTTCTCTCCCAGGAGTGGTTGGTATCATTGCTTTAATTCTGGGTTTTTTTGCCCTTCAGGCGATTTCCCTTAACACCGCCGGGGTGATCCTTATTTTCCTTAGCCTCATCTTTTTTATTACTGAGACTTTTACTCCTGGTTTTGGCACCTTCCTGGTGGCTGGGATTGTCTCTCTGTTGTTAGGTTCTCTGATGCTTACCCGACCTGAACCAGGAGGGGCTATTTCCAGAACACTCATTGTAGGCAGTGCTGCTTTCACCGGAGTGTTACTAGGCAATATTTTGTGGTTGGTCAAATCAGCCAGAAGAAGGCAGGTGACAACCGGCCAAGAGGGTTTGATTGGAGAAAAAGGAAGGGTGGTATCTACTCTTAATCCAGAGGGCATGGTTTTTGTTCATGGCGAATACTGGAAGGCTCGGAGTTTTAAAGGTCCTATCCAGGAAAAGCAGTGTATCCGGGTAGTTTCTGTGGAAGGGATGACTTTGACAGTAGAGCCAGTGGACCAAGAGGAAAAAAATGAAAAGCAAGCAGAGGAAAATACCTCTTCATGAAGAAGCCTGGAGAATTTTCCGCATAATGGCCGAGTTTGTGGATGGCTTTGAAGTTTTGGCGGAAAAAGGGAAAGCGGTGACAGTCTGGGGTTCTTCCCGAGTGTTACCGACTGACCGATGGTACAGGGAAGCGGTAGTAGTCGGTCGCCTTTTGGCCGAACAGGGTTACGCCGTTATTACTGGAGGCGGACCCGGCATTATGGAAGCAGCTAACCGCGGTGCGGCTGAGGCTGGGGGGATATCTATCGGAATCAACATTGAATTGCCGACGGAACAGCAGATGAATCGTTATGTTAATACGCCTATCTCCTGCCGATATTTTTTCACCCGAAAGGTAATGTTTGTTAAGTACACCCGGGGATTTATTATCTTTCCTGGCGGTTTTGGCACTCTGGACGAATTCACTGAGGCAATAACTTTGGTCCAAACTCGTCGCGTCCCTCGTTTTCCTGTAATTCTGGTAGATGGCACCTATTGGAAAGGGCTGGTTTCCTGGATGCAGACGGTGCTGATGAATCGGGGATACATCTCTCTGGAAGACTTTTCCTTTTTCCGGATTGTTTCCAGTGGCGAAGAAGCGGTGAAAGCGATCAGGGAATACCATGTTTCCCTAAGACGCAGAAGATGAGAAACCCTCAGCGCTACTTAGGATGTCTCCCAATTGACGAAAGCCTATCAGAGCAGAATCTAACCCTTTTTTCTCTATCTCGGTCAAGCCAAAGGCTGTATCTATTCTGAATGGACCGATTCGGGTCCGGATAAGGGAAGTTTGAGTCCCACCGCATCCCAAGGTTTCACCTATGTCACGACAGAGTGCCCGAATGTAAGTACCCCGGGAACAAACTACCCGGAATTTTACGTCGGGGAGAGCCACCCTCAAAACTTCTATCTCCTTAATAAAAACAGTCCGGGCTGACGGTTGAATTACTCGGCCCTTTCGGTGATGTTTATAAAGAGGCATTCCCTGGTATTTCAAGGCAGAAACCGAGGGTGGGACCTGCTGTATCTTACCTTGGAATCGGGGAAAAGCCTTTTTCACTTCTTCTGGTGAGACGTTAACCGGTTGTTCATTTAATACCTTACCCGCTATGTCAAGGGTGTCTGTCTGAATTCCCAAACGAAGAGTCGCTACATATTCTTTTTCCAAAGACATCAGCACGGAACTTAAACGGGTCACTTTGCCCAGGCAGACGAGCAAAACTCCTTCAGCGATCGGGTCAAGAGTACCAGCATGACCAATTTTGTCTTTCAGCCGGAATACCCTTTTGAAAAAGCGAATGACATCATAGGAAGTGATTCCTGAAGGCTTGTTCACATTAATTAGTCCGTCCATAGTATTCTCACTATGCCTATTGATTAGCCATTTCTTCCTTAATTACTTTAAGCATTTTTTTCTCCGCTAGGGGTATGCCAATACCAGTAAGAAGACATCCAGCCGCCGCCCGGTGTCCTCCGCCACCGAAACGCCTGGCTATTTTTTCCACGTTAACTCTGCCCCGGCTGCGGAGGCTGACTTTAACCCCGTCGGCTCTTTCTTTTAATAAAAAAACTACCGCGGCTTCTTTAACGCACCTTAGATAATCAACAAAACGTTCTGTGTCGGCTTCCTTTGTTTGGGTTTTCTTATACATCGCCTGAGTTAACCTCGCCCAGCAAGCCTGGGTCCCCTGGTCAAATTTTATTGTTCTCAAACACAGACCAAGCAGACGGATTGAAGACAGGGGACGTTCAAAATAAACCAGTCTGCCTATTTCTTCAGGGTTGGCACCAGCCAATGTCAATTGTTCGGCCACAGAAAAACTCCAAGGACTCAAATGGTAAAGAAACGAACCGGTGTCGGTCATTAAGGCGGTGTAGAGACAAATCGCCTCCTCTTTGCTCAGAGGACCAAATTTCTTCAGAAGGAAAAAAAGCATTTCTCCGCAGGCAGCAAAGCGGCTTTCTACCCAGTTTATTTTCCCGAAGTTAGTATTGTTGACATGATGGTCAATATTTATTGTCAAAACTTTTGGTCGGACTAATTTGTTCAGAATTTCTGTTCGCTCCTGGCTGGCGCAATCAA
>JAMWDF010000164.1 GCA_023818865.1 Candidatus Omnitrophota bacterium | reverse complement strand
GGTAATAGAAGTAGCCAGCAATGATGGCTGTCTTTTAGATTTTTTTAGAAGTGCAGGGGTGCCTGTCTTGGGAGTCGAGCCAGCCCGTAACCTTGCTAATATGGCTATTACAAGAGGCATCCCTACCGAAAATGTCTTTCTCTCTTACCGCAGCGCTCTTAACCTGAGAAAGAAGGGTTACCTGGCAGATCTGGTTGTAGCTAATAACGTACTGGCTCATGTACCGTATCTCAACAACTTCGTCCAAGGGCTGGGTTTGTTGCTGAAACCTAAAGGAGTTTTAAGCATTGAGGTGCCTCAGTTGGAGTGCTTAGTGGAAAATGATCTATTTGCCAAGATCTATCAAGAGGATGTTTCTTATTTTCTTTTTTTTGTGGTAAGAAATGTCTTGAAGAAAAATGGTCTTACAGTATTTCATGTAGAGAGAATAAAAACCCATGGTGGTTCCTTAAGAATTTTTGCTGGTTTGCCTGAATCCTGGGAGATAAAGATAAACCCTTCGGTTGAGAAATTGGAGTCTGAAGAAAAAGACGCTGGTTATGGTCGCCCGGAGACATTCAAGAATTTTGAAAAAAGAATTCTCACCATCAAGTGGACTCTTCTTGACCTTTTGGTTAAGCTAAAGCAGAGAGGAAAAAAGATAGTCGGATATGGAGCTCCCGCCAAAGGAAATACCCTGTTAAATTATTGCGGTATCAAAGGAGACATTCTGGACTATACCGTCGATCTGAACCCTTTGAAACAAGGCCATTTTTTACCTGGCAGCCGGATACCGATATATTCTCCTGAAATTATTAAGCAAACAAAGCCAGACTACATTCTGATTCTGCCCTGGAACATAAAAAACGAAATTATTAAACAAACGATATTTGTCCGGACGTGGGGTGGGAAATTCATTGTTCCAATTCCTCGGATAAAAATCTTATGAAATTCATCGCTACGAATTTGCCTGGCGTATGGCTTGTTGAACTTAATCGAGTCTGTGACGCCAGAGGGTTTTTTGCCCGCGTGTACTGCCAGAATGAATTTAAAAAGCACGGGCTTGATTTCACCGTAGTCCAAACAAGCCTTTCCTTTAATAAAAAAAGGGGAACTCTGAGAGGACTTCATTTTCAGAAGCAACCCTACGCTGAGCAAAAAATTGTGTGTTGTGTCAAGGGTAGGATTTTTGACGTAGCCGTTGATATCCGTTCCGGAACATCTACCCAATGGCAATGGTACGGAGTAGAATTAGAGAACGGACAGATGTTGTATCTTCCTGAGGGTTTTGCCCATGGTTACCAAACTTTGACTGATGACACATTAATTCTTTATCACCATTCCCAGTTCTATCATCCGGAGGCAGCCGACGGATTGCGTTGGGATGACCCTTTTCTGAAAATTAGCTGGCCGCTGTGCCCAACGGTAATCTCCGTTCAGGATCGCTATCGCCCATTGCTTGAGGAACGGACAGATCTACTATGGAAAAAATCTTGGTAACAGGCGCCAGCGGTTTCATCGGTCGCCATTTATTACCCTTTTTAGTGAACCGTGGGTATCTGATCCACGCGATTTCGCATTCCTTTTCGGGTATAACATCCGGAAGGATAATCTGGCACCAAGCGAACCTTCTCAACGAAGAGCTAAGGTGCAAACTAATGAGAGAGATTAAACCAGACTCTTTGATTCATCTCGCCTGGTGCACCAAACATGGCGCTTATCAGTTTTCGCCGGAAAACGTAACCTGGCTTATGGCCACTGTGGACCTAGTTAACCAGTTTGTGCGATTTGGCGGAAAGACAGCCTTACTGGCTGGAACATGTTTTGAATATGGAAAGACTCAGCTCTATTGTCAAGAGAATAATGATAATACCTTGCCTCCAACTGTTTACGGATTATGTAAGAAAGCAACCTGGGAAATAATTGAACGCTTGCTATCTACTTCGGGTTGCCGTCTTGTCTGGATTCGCCTTTTCTATCTTTACGGCCCTGGTCAACCACTCACCACTCTGATACCAACTGCCATTAAGACTCTGACCAAAGGTAATGTGTTTACCTGTTCGCACGGACACTTGATTCGTGACTATCTATATGTCCTGGATGTCGCAGAGGCTATATCCAGAGTTTTGGAAAGCCGGGTGCAGGGAGTACTTAACATTGGCTCCGGTCAAGGAGTGAAAATAAGAACTGTTGTCCAAGAGATAGGCCATCTATTAGGGTATATCGATCGGGTTAAATTTTCGCCCGCTCCTGCTAATGAACCATTTAGAATTGTCGCTTCTCTAAAAAAACTGAGATCGGCCATTAACTGGACTCCTCGTTGGTCGTTAAAGGCAGGACTGGTGGAGACAATTAAATACTACCAGAATCAAGAAAAATGAATTGGAAACTTCATCTTTCCTCCTGGGCAACGATTCTCAGAACTATCAGACGCAATTTACTTAAGAGTAAGCTGGAGCCAGAATGTGGCTTCCTGCAATATTTAATCCAGGCAGATAGTACCTGTTTTGATGTTGGAGCAGCCCAGGGTCGTTATACCCTGGTAATGTCGCAACTGGCTAGGGCGGGACATGTTTACAGTTTTGAACCTGGCGACTATTTTTTTCGCATTCTTTCAGTGATTAAAGTTTTTCACCGCTTGAAAAATGTCACTCTAGTAAAAACAGCTGTTGGAGATAAATCAGGATGGGGCTGGTTGGTCATTCCCCTCAAAAAAAGTAGGAAGCCCGGCTTTGCTCTTGCCCACCTCGCATCCGATGGCGATCACGGGTTTATTCGTCAAAAAGTACCAGTGACCAGTTTAGATGAATTTTCTCAAGAGAAAGGTATTAATAAAGTGAATTTCATTAAATGTGACGTTGAAGGATCTGAACTGCTTGTTTTCAAAGGAGCAAGAAAGCTGCTTGAAAGATGCCGACCCATTATTTTGTGCGAACTATCTGCAGAGTGCCTCGCTCGCACAGGGTCTTGCCCGAGAGACGTGTTCGCCTTTCTTGATCAGCTTGGGTATCGGGCCTATATTCTTAGGAAGAATCTATCACCTGTGAACCCAAATGAAACTTATAATTTCTTTTTTATCGATCGCTTCCGGATTGCCCCACCGTTTCTGGAAGAGGCAGTCGCCTTAGAAAAGCAGTAAATTCTTCACTTCTTCGTGATATCTTTCCCAGCCATTGGAGAATATTTCCAACAAGCTGTACCGGCGGCAACCGACGAACAATTCTCTGCCAGCTTTTTTTTCTGCTTATGGCTAGGCTAAGGCTACGAACCAGAATACTTTTGCTACCATGGTGAAATATTCTCACTATTCTGAAACCTGTTTCTTCCGCAAGCGTGCTCAGCGACCCAGGAGAATAATGAAAAATATGTCTTGGTAAGTCTAATCCCCACCAAAACCGGCCAAAAATTTTGAAACCCATCCCCCCAATATTGGGTACGGTAACTATTAGCCGCCCCTCTTTGCTAAGAAGGCGATGAATCTCTCTCATTGTCTCCACCGGGTTATAAATGTGTTCTAGCACATGGTGTAATCTGATTACCTGAAAATAACCTGCGGGCAAACTAGCCTCATTCAGTTCACCATGAAATACTCGCAAGCCAAGCGATTTTGCCACCGTAGCAGCAACCAAATTAGGTTCAACTCCCCAGGTTTCCCAGCCCATGTTTTTCATTGCCAGGAGAAATTCTCCCGTTCCGCAGCCGATATCCAAAATTCTTCTATTATCTATACCTTCGACAATTTCTGAAAAGGGGAAGACCGGCGAGTAAGGCAAATCTACTTTTAACAAGCATCCCAGTCTGGTATGCCCCAGAAAAGAATAGTTTCGCTTCGGCAAAATGGACCGCCAGCTGTGGGAAACGCGCATAGCCCGACGAATTATTTTCGCTCTCTGCTTGGCACCAAACTGATAATAATCATCAGGATAAAACGAAAAGACTTGCCTCTTATCGGGTATTGGCCAAAGAAGGGAGAGACTGCATATCTCGCATCTGACCAGGGAAAATTCTCCCGGGACAGTACCGGTTAGGTCTCTTCCCCAAAAAAAGGGTCGCAATCTTCCTCGATGACACACGGGGCAGAATGAACCCGGGCTGCTCGCAGCATCATAATGTCTTTTCATTGATTTTATGCTAAAATAAAAAACAAGAAAAGTCCAGGAATTCATTTTCGGTTTTTCTCAGGGCGCAAAGAAAAAGAGAACAGGAATGGTAGTAACTCAAAGGACAAAAAAGCCGGTAATCTGGTTGGCGTTAGTGTTTATACTGATAACGACAGGTTGCTTGTGTAAGAAGATTGAAGAAAAAACATTTCCGTCAGTCAGCGCCGAACGGAACCAGGCGATTGCTACTGAGGAACAAGCTGTTTTGTTGGAAGGCGAAAGGACTGAGCAAAAACCGCCCGGATTGGTATCCAGCTTGCCACTAGCGTCATTAACGTTATCCGATGACGAAAAACCAACATTAGAAGACGAGAAAAACCAACCATTGTCGGAGCTGATTCCGGAGAGAGAAAAAGCCGGGAATCAAGAAGAAATACTAGCAATCAGAGGTAGTGAGGAAACCCGGGAAGAATTAACCCTGGCCAAGAAGGATGAACCATCAATAATAGAAACATTAGTTATTCAACCACCCAGAGAATCCACCAGAGTAGATTCAACTACTCTTCTAAGGAATCTGAACGGAGAGTGCCTTTTATTCGAAGCCAGATGGAATTTCGCCCCACTAGGCAAAGCAATGATGGTCTGCCAAGAAGAAAATAACATTCGTTTTGGCAAAGTCTATCATCTTCTGGGAATTACCGTTCCTGCCGGTCTCCCGGCTAAACTAGGTTACGGTTCCAACCGGGTTGATGCCTACGTCAACCCAGAGACATTGGAACCATATTATTTCTACAGCTATACTCGAGCTGGAAAAACTGAAAGGGTCATAGAAGTAGACTTCAATTCGCAGGAGAAAACATTTTCCTGGGTGGCTAAAAAATACAAAGGGGGAAAACTAACTGAGTCTAAGGGGAGTAAAGTTAAATTTTCACCACCAATTTATGACAGCCTGGGCGTCTTTTACAAATTGAGAATTGGAGAGTTGGAAAAAGGAAAGAAAACAAGATACTCGGTAGCTGTTACCAAGATCTGGGACTTAACCGTAGAATACAAACAGATAATTCGGCGTAAATTACCCTTCCTTGGCTTGAAGGATTTCTTAGTTCTGGAACCTGAAATCGCTTCTGATGAGGGGTGGTTCGACAAAGGTAAACTGGCTATCTGGCTAACCGCCGATGGGTTGCGCTTGCCAGCCTGTTTCCAGGGGAAAATTGTCTTTGGAAATGCTAGATTAGACCTAATTT
>JAMWDF010000163.1 GCA_023818865.1 Candidatus Omnitrophota bacterium | reverse complement strand
GAAGAAAATAACCTTCAGTATGCCCTTGACCGCCTGTTTGACTTACGCAAAACCCTTAAATCAATGATTCAGGTTAATAAAAATGTTGGATTGAACGGTGTAAAAACATTTGTTCTTGAAATAATGGAACTCCGGAACAAACTTCTCTTAGCCCCTTGTCCTCAACCAGAAAATTTCCTTCTTTGTGAGGAATATAGAACCGCAGTACAGAAACTTTCAGGCCAGGTTGATGAGCTCGCTTTATGTTTGTCAAGAAATCAGCCGGAGAAAATTTCTCTAATTGTTAATGGTCTTTTGGAATTAGTTAACCTGGCTTACTCGCTGGCATTATAGTCAAGGCAATCAAAACAGGGAATGTTATGTTCAAACGAATCCTTGTCGGAGTAGACCTCTCGCCGGCTTCTATGTTACTAGTAGAATGTCTGGGTGTGCATTGGGCTGAAACATTAAAACGGTTGGGAGTAAAAGAGTGTATTCTCGTTCATTGCCTTAACATGAGCGAGATTACTGCGACCACCTTCCTCCAGGCGAAAAATATGTTAGAAGCAAATCTGAATGAATATAAAAAAATATTGGAAAATCAGGGGTTTATTACGAAAACCGAAGTGGTAGCAGGATTAGCAGAGATCGAAATTAACCGTCTGGCGAAAGAGCGAAATTGCTCCCTTGTAGTTATCGGCTCTCATGGAGAAACATTAGCCAGTGAAATTTTACTAGGTGGAGTTGCCTGTGGAGTAATTCACCATGCCATAAGACCGGTTCTCGTCATTCCTATAAAGAAAGATGCTGAGAAGGAAATATCTTTTAAGCCTGAAAAATGTGACCTAATTCGGCATGTTTTATTCCCCACCGATTTTTCTGAAAACGCGGATTTCGCCTTCAGATATCTCAGAGAAATTGTTGGTGCCGGTGCCCGTAAAATCACCCTGGTGCACGTGCAGGATAAAACAAAAATAGCCCCTTATCTTCAGGACCGACTGGAAGAATTCAACAGGGTAGACAGAGAACGCCTTGAAAAAATGGGAAAGGCTCTTAGAGAAGCAGGACCGGTTGAGGTTGATATTAGAATACCTTATGGCTCACCTGTAAGCGAGATAATTCGCCTGATAAGAGAATTGGAAGTTAATCTAGTCGTCTTAGGCACTCAGGGCCGCGGCTATATCAAAGAAATTTTTTTGGGAAGTGTAGGCCATAATATCACCAGAATTTCACCGGCACCTGTTATGCTTGTACCGGTATGGGCTTGAATAAGGAGTAGTTTATGAAGAAGGAACCAACCCTAAAAAAGCTATGTAAAAAAACAAACATCTGTGATTTTAATTAGATGTGTTGCGAACAAGAGATTTTTTATGGACATAAACACAGTAAGGCAAAAAGCAGTCTTAATTAAGGAGAAGTTAGGGCTAATTGCCTCTCCGGTGGGCGTGAAATTTATCTTTAACCAGATCGGCAGCTCTGAAATTAAGGCGGAAGTTCTTTCCGGACACAGATATTGCCAGGTTCTTATGAAAGCCCGGCGCGGCCAGCATGTGACTGTTGAGGCAGAAGGGATAGCTTGTCCGGCTGCGGCAGCCGCTTTTGGATTCAAGCCGTTACCCGAAGGATTGAGAACAGGTAAAGGACTTATGGGTTTTGGTATTGCCAAAGAACCTGATACCGGCAAAAAGATGTTTGAAGGGAGGCCAGTACTTGAAAAAGGCAGGTTGAAAAAACTGTATCTGTTTCCGCTTGAAACAGCGGAAATACAGCCTGATATTGTTGTAATTGAGGATGAGGCAGAAAAACGTATGTGGGTAGTACTTGCTGAAGTAAACAACAGAAAAGGTGGTCGTATTGAAAGCGAAACAGCGGTATTGCAGGCAGTGTGTGTAGATGCTACACTGATTCCGTACAGAAAGCAAGAATTAAATATCAGTTTAGGGTGTTACGGATGCCGGGAGGCGACCGACATGGGAGCAAACGAAGCTATTCTGGGTTTCCTTTCAAAGATTTTGAAAATATAGCCGGGTACATAGAGTATTTATCACAAAAGGCTGTTTCAAATTCCAGAGGAAAAACGCATATTCTCTTCTGCAAAAAAAATCAGAAGGGACGAAGGGTGAATGCAAGACTTTATAAGAAAATACAGAGCAATAGCCCACAAGAGGCACAGACGAACTCTATTTAACGAAAGAGATGCTCTGGGTGTATGTAAATTCATGGATTTTGTTAAAAACTGCCAGGCTGGTGCTTCCCGTCAGCTGAATGGCTATGTGAGGAGTGAAGGGAGATTTTTAGGCGCCGTATTAAAAAACAAGATTCTGTATATCAGCCAAGCCTTTAGTGATGCTGACAAATACGAGGCAAGACGACTCATAAGAAATTATTGTCTGAGAAAACTTAACTGCAGGGTCAGAGATAGGAATTAGCACCCCACAAGGAGAGAATATGTTTGAGAAGATACTAGTGGCAACGGATTTATCTTCTGCTTCTGAGTTTATTATAAATTACGTGGGAGAACTGCGGAAGGTTGGGACAAAAGAGTGTTTATTAGTGCAGTGTATTAAAGCAGGTGAAGCTATTTCCTTCGCTATTGCCCAAGAGAAAGAATTTCTAAGGGCTGGAATGGATAGGCAAAAGAAAATTCTTGAAAAGCAGGGTTTTATTGTTGAAACTGAAATAGCTGTGGGAACTGTCTATGTAGAAGTCAACCGGTTAGCCAAAGAAAGGGATTGTTCGCTAATTGTTATTGGCTCCCACGGTCACTCTTTAGCCGGTGAGATATTTCTGGGAGGAGTGGCATCAAATGTTATCCAGAATGCGGTAAAGCCAGTTCTTATAATGCGCTTGAAGAGAGGAAAAGAGACTGTCTGTTTACAGTGTGAAGAATGGAACATAAATAAACACGTTCTTTTCCCCACTGATTTTTCTCTCAATGCTGACATCGCTTTCTCTTACTTGAAAGAGATGGCAAAGACGGGGATAGAAAAAGTTACGCTATTGCATGTTCAAGATAACTCTAAAATAAGCCCGCATCTGGATGACAAGATTGAGGAGTTCAATAGAATAGATAAAAAGCGGTTAGAAGATATGAAGAATAACCTAAAAGGCGCAAAAGAAGTTGATATTAAAATCGTCCGTGGTTTTCCTATACAGGAAATTATGAAGGCCATTAGAGAGCAAAATGTTTGTCAGGTCATAATGGGCAGCCAGGGAAGGGGTTTTATCTATGACATATTTATTGGCAGTGTAAGCCACCAAATAGCCAGAATGTCACCGGTGCCGGTTTTGCTTATACCTATGGAAAGAAGAGATAAGTAGACGTCTTTGCTTGGAAGAATGATAAGTAGCGGCTTCAGCCAGGCATTATCTGCTCCCTCAAGCATCATAGTCCACTCCAAGGACCAGCTTGACCATCGGCCTTAAAGACAGTTTCTTACTTTTCTCTGTTAGCGGGAAATTTCCGTGGGCGGGAAACCCTAAGTGTGTTTGGGCACTCTGAGATTACAGGTTTTAGCATAATATCTGTGGAGCAAGGCAATTTCGGAAAAAGGGATTTTACCACTTTGCTTCTTATCTCTGAGTGCTTTTCCCTTAAGCTTTATTGATGATAAGATAAAAATAACAGGATAAATAGTAAACCAGGGGGAAAAGATGAAAGTAGTGGCCTTCAACGGCAGTCCAAGAAAGGATGGTAACTGTACCCTATTAATCAAAAAAGTTTTTGAAGAATTGGAAGACAACGGGATCAAAACAGAGCTTATTCATCTGGCAGGCAGCAAAATTCATGGTTGCCGGGCTTGTTACGGTTGCTTTCAGAAGAAAAACAAGCAATGTTGCTTTCAGGATGACGAGGTAAATTCCTGGATAAGTAAAATGGTTGAAGCCGACGGTATTATTTTGGCTTCACCAACATATTTTGCCGATGTTACTCCGGAAATGAAAGCCTTGATTGACCGGGCGGGGTTTGTCTGCAGGGCTAATGGTAACCTTTTAGTCAGAAAGACTGGGGCGGCGATTGTCAGTGTCAGACGCGCTGGAGAAATCCACGCCCTGGACACCTTGAATCACTTCTTTTTGTGCCAATCAATGTTTCTGGTTGGTTCCAGCTACTGGAATATCGGTGTTGGCCGAGAAAAGGGAGAAGTGGAAAAGGATGAAGAAGGTTTAAAGACCATGAGGATGCTTGGTCAGAACCTGGCATGGTTACTCAAGAGACTAAGCGGGTGCTATCAATAAGTCATTCCTGGAAGGTGACTGTTGAGGAAGCAGAAGAGATTCAGCATTCTCTTCAGCAGTCTGTTGTGCTCTCAGACAAAGGAGATAAGATAAAAAAGGTGGTCGGGGTAGACTGTGCTTACCTGGAAGACACCGGAATTGCCGCGGCAGTAGCTTTGACCTTTCCGGAACTGAAGGTAATTGAAACGGCTGTGGTGAGGGAAAAGGTGAATTTCTCTTATTTGCCTGGTTTCCTGGCGTTTAGAGAAGGGCCGCTTATTCTAGAGGTAGTAGGCAAACTGAAAGTAGTCCCTGACCTGTTTTTTTTCAATGGCCATGGCCTAGCTCACCCTCGAGGTTTAGGTTTAGCCAGCCACCTGGGTGTCTTACTGGACAGGCCGAGTATCGGCTGCGCCAGAAGGCTGCTGGGTGGCTTTGAACAAAAATGGATAACTGTTTCTCGTTGTCTCTCTTTAATAGAATCGGAAGGGAGAAATGTAGCCGCTTTTCTTAAGATGTCAGGCAGGGGCAAAGGGCTGATTGTTTCCCCTGGACACCGGGTAACTCTGGGTACGGCAATCAGTGTTGTCACTCAGTGTCTTACTTCAGGAACCTCTTTACCTTTGCCGTTATCCCTGGCCCATTCTCTGGCCAGACAGGCGAAAAGGAAATGGATTAATGAGCGAGGTCTACCGGCCTGATATTATCGGTTTGGGCAACTGTGCGGTTGACCTTTTGGCTATCTTTCCTCGCTATCCCGGGCTGGATGAGCGGATACAGGCTGTGAAGTTCCAGCAGCAGGGGGGAGGAGAAGCGGCTACGGCGATGGTCACGGCCAGTCGTTTAGGCGCCAGGACGGCTTTTATCGGTAAGGTGGGTGATGATGAGTGGGGACGCTATATTGTTAGCCAGTTAAAAAAAGAAGGAGTAGACACCAGTCAGGTAGTGGTGGAAAAAAATAAATGCTCCTTGATTTCTTTCATTGCAGTTGACCAGGATTCTGGCAAACGGACTATCTTTTGGTATCGTGACGTTTCCACCTTAAAGAGAAAGGAATTAAACAAGAAATTCATCCTGTCAGCCTCTCTTCTCCATTTAGACCACCGGCACGAAGAGGCTGATCTTGTGGCGGCAAATTGGGCAAAGAAAGCCGGTATTGTAGTAACCCTTGATCTTGATCGGATGAATAACCAGCTGTGTTTGCTTCTCAGGTCAGTCACCGCTGTCATT
>JAMWDF010000162.1 GCA_023818865.1 Candidatus Omnitrophota bacterium | reverse complement strand
CTCGGATGGAGGACGAGCTAGACAAGATTGCTTCCGGCGAGCTTAACTGGACGGTAATGCTAGACAATTTCTATCGTACCTATAAGTCTGTCCTGGACAAGGCTTATACCCAGAGTAAAGAAATACGGGAATTTCTGAATCAGTATATGGCTGAAGACCGAAAGTGTCCGCGATGTGGAGCTCCTCTGATAATGAGGAAGGGCCAGCATGGAGTTTTCCTCGGTTGCAGCCGATTTCCCCAATGTCGGTATTCTCAGAGTGAGGTTTCTGGGAGTCTTTCAGGTAGGTGTCCCCGATGCGGGGGAGCGTTAATTCTTAAAAAGGGCAAGTATGGCCAATTTCTAGCTTGCAGCGCTTACCCCAGTTGCCGTTACACTAAGAGGTTAGCCCAGAATGCTCATCATTCCGGCCATTGATTTGAAACAGAACAAAACGGTACGTCTGCACCAAGGTAAGTTTGATCGAGTGTCGGTTTACTCTATTAATCCTGAAGAAGCAGCGAGAAGATACCTCTGTTTAGGGATAAAAAGATTACACCTCATTGTTCTCTGGGGAGCCAAAGAAGGCAGCATTTCGCCTCTTGAACAACAAACCATTTCCAGAATCATTCAGTTGCGGGATGCTCTAAGCGGAAACAAGTGCGCGCTCCAATTGGGTGGCGGTATCAGGCGGGAAGCACAGATAAGCTACTTTTTCTCTCTGGGGATTGACTATTTAATTGTCGGTACTTCCTTTCTTCTGCCTCTGGCTCTCGAATCCGGTTTTAGTCTGGGGGATTTAAAGCGCTTTTACCAGAATGGCGGGAAAACCTTGGATTTAGAAAAAGAGGTGCCTGAGTTTGAACTGATGGAACGGCTGGAGCAATCTGTCCGAGAAAGAATTATTGTGGCAGTGGATTATCAGGGTGAAGAAATCGCTTTAAGTGGTTGGGAAGTAACTATTCCTCTTTTGCCTGAATATTGTATTGAAACCTTGACCGCGAGAGGCTACCGAACTTTTCTTCTCACTAACATTGAGCGGGACGGAACAATGGAAGGTGTGGATGTAGACTCAATTAATCGAATCATTCTTAGGCTAAGCCGGGTTTTCCCCCGGCCAAATATCTTGATTGCCGGAGGTATTACTCGGCAGGAGGATATTGAAACCCTTTCCCGGTTAAGTATGCCCCCGCAGGGCGTGGTCGTTGGCAAGGCACTCTACCAGAAGCGACTTGACCTTTTCCAGTTGCTGAGCCGATTTCCCCAGGAATAGAAGCAAAAAGTAGAACAACAAATTATTGCTTCACTTGAGCGTCTTTGAGAAGTTTAAATTCAAAACTGTC
Organism: Candidatus Omnitrophota bacterium; assembly: GCA_023818865.1. Lineage (GTDB taxonomy): Bacteria > Ratteibacteria > UBA8468 > B48-G9 > DSTR01 > JAMWDF01. Next base: position 4,144 of record JAMWDF010000162.1, on the reverse strand, counting down.
AAGGAGGGCTTTCCAAGAAGCCTCAATAATGTTCTCAGAAAGGCCAATCGTGCCCCAGGTATCCTTCTCATCTGTTGACTCGATCAAGACGCGAGTGATGGCCCCCGTAGCCTTTTCCGCGTGAAGGATGCGCACCCGGTAATCAGTCAGCCTCATCTTGCTGAGCTGAGGATAAAATTTCGTCAGGGCTTTGCGCAGGGCATTATCCAGGGCGTTAACCGGACCGTTGCCTTCACCAGCAGTATGCTCAATTTGGTCGCCGACTCTAATTTTTACTGTGGCTTCTGAAACAACCCGGTCGCCCCTTTTTTCTACAATTACCCGAAAACCCTCCACCTTGAAAGGTGGTTGATGCTGCACTAATGCCTTGCGGACCATTAGGTCAAATGACGCTTCTGCCGCTTCAAACTGGTAGCCATCTTTCTCTAAGTGAGCCACCATGTCTACCAATCGCCGGGTAAGCTCTGGTTGTTTTTCCAGATCGAAATTTTTCATCTTCTGCAGGATGGTACTCTTGCCAGAAAGTTCTGAAATCAAAATCCGTCTCTGATTGCCCACTTCCTCTGGCCGGATGTGTTCATAACTCCGTCTGTCCTTACTCATTGCGTCAACGTGGATCCCGCCCTTATGAGCGAAGGCGCTAAAACCAACAAAAGGTTGAGCCCCCAAAGGAACCATGTTAGCCAATTCGTATACGAAGCGGGAAGTAGAGGTGAGTTGGCGCAGACTGTTTTCGGGTACACAACTGTATCCCATCTTCAGCTGAAGGATGGGAATAACCGTGGTTAAATCAGCATTGCCGCATCGCTCCCCCAGCCCATTAATGGTTCCATGGACGTGACACGCCCCGGCTTTTACTGCAGCGACAGTGTTGGCTACAGCCAGTCCACAGTCGTTATGGGCATGAACCCCCAAGGGAGTCTTTACATAACTGCTGGCTGCTTTAAGTCCCGCAATGATTTCCTCAGGTAGGGAACCGCCGTTGGTGTCGCAGAGAACTATTCTGTCCGCTCCGCCCCTCTCGGCCGCCATCAATGTCTTTAAAGCATAATCGGGATGGGATCGGTATCCGTCAAAAAAATGCTCAGCATCAAAAATGACTTTTTTCCCTTTCTCCTTCAGAAAGGAAACAGAGTCCTCTATCAACGCCAGATTGTCTTCCAGGGTTGTCCGAAGAACTTTTTCTACATGCAGGTCCCAGGATTTACCGAAGATAGCTACCCAGTTTGTCTCGCTGGCTACGAGAGCCTTTAAGTTGATATCTTTACTCGCCGGATGATTTTTTCGCCTGGTGCTGCCAAAGGCTACCAGTTCAGCATTTTTTAAGGGTTTCCTTTGCATTTCCTGAAAAAAGTCTGTATCCTTTGGGTTTGAACCTGGCCAGCCACCCTCAATAAAAGTGACGCCGAACGCATCAAGTTTCTCCGCTATTTTCACCTTGTCGGTCAAGGTAAAAGATACATTTTCTCCTTGACTTCCATCCCTCAAGGTTGTGTCATAAATTTCCACCGTTTTCATAGCTACACCCTTGTTGATTTCTGATGATAATTATTTTATGTTCATCTGAAAAGTAGTGTCAAGTAAAATTAGGCGAGGGTAAGATTACAGGCTTGGTCTCATCTTTAATGGAGCAAAAGCGACTTTAGAAGAGTTTCATCACACTTGAACCTGATTTTGAAGTAAGGACCCTTACCCTGAAAATTGTCTCCTACCAAATCGGAATCAAAATCGTCAAAAGAATATCCTAAAGAAACCCAAAGATTCTTAAGCAATCTCCAGCCGACTTCTGCACTCCCACCGAGGGAAAAATTCCTGGTCAATCGGGAACGTAATGTCCGGCATTCTAGGCCAAAATCCAGTCTGGAAGTTAAGTCCTGAAGAATCCTTCCTGAAACAAGGTCAGTATAGTGGCTAAAGCCGTGTTCCTGGCATAGTTTACCGGCATATTTGCCTGACAGCTGAGTTCTGGCGGTCATCTGGTAGTGGCCTTCAGTTGAAATGATGTAGGTGTTCCCGTTATTGCCAGCATCAGTGGTAGTATCTCTATCATTCTTGAATTCCATTCTAACAAGTCCCTGAAATCGGTCATGTTCCACTGGGCGGTAGGCCATTCCCAGTAGCGTCCGTCCTGTTATCCGTTGGCCCGAGGTCATATCGTCAAAGAAGAATCGCTGTCGGAAGAGCAAACAGAAATCAGGATTAAATCTGTAAGCGGTCCCAAACTCAGCCAGATAGGTATTTTCTGCTTCTTGATGGCGGTACTCAAGCCGACCAGTAATCTTTACTTGCTCTTGAGGAAGATATTCTACTCCGGTAGAAATTGCCAGAGCATCTGGTTGTTCTTGTCGTTGTGGACCACTGACAGTGCTGAGATTTTCTATTCGTAAATCACCGGTGATGCTATTGCCCAATAAAAACCGGTTGCGCAGACCGATAACCTGCTGGCTGCGGTTTCCTTCTAATCCATCGCGGAGGCGGTATTCATTAAAAGCCACGGTTGTCTGGGATACTTCAGCTTCTATTCCTAAGGCGGTGCGGGTTTCTGTCCTTCCGGCATACTGGCCAAATTCCTGTCGCAGGTAAAGCTTTCTGTTTTTCTCCAGCCGATAGTCAAGACCAACCTGACTGCTTCTATCTTGATCTGAAAGGAAATTGTGCCGGTGCTCTGCCAAGAAGGAAAAAGCATCGTTGAGCCGATGTTTAACACGCAACCGAATAGCGGTGGAGCGCTCGGGAATGTTTTCCCTGATGTCAAAAGGGTAGCGACTCTCTGATGATGGTGGAAAGATGTAACTACCCTCAGCAGTTTCATGATACAATTCAGCGAGATAACTGGTTTTGGCAGTCTTTTTCTCTATTGTTGCGCCACCATATGTGTGCTCGTTATCATTAAGTCGGTCTTCTTCTCTTAGCCAGCGAGCTTTCACAGTGGTTAAATCATTCAAGTGGTAAGATACATCTAAATTTGACTGCTGGAATCCTCTCAGAGCATCAACGGCCGAGAGGTTGCCAAACCATCTGCCAATATCTCGGTATTGTCCCACAATTTTCAGTTTGTCAACCGGATGGCTTTCCAGTTTCACCAACCAGCCCCAGTCTTTTTTCGGGGTGACAACGCCGCTTTCTTCAAAAAGGGACCGGGTTCTGGCCAATTCGGTTTGAATGGTCGTCTTCCCCGGCAGCCTTAAAGTCAGGTCTGCCCCTGACAAAAAGTAGTCAGAGATTTCATTCTCTTCTGTCACGGCGGTCGCCCCAAGGTCAAACCAGGGCAGTACTCTTAGAACCACCCGGCCGCCATAGATATAGTGTGTCTTACCGCCTGAGGTTTCGTAACTGACAATAATAAAGATCGGGTTAAAGTCTTGGTCATAGCTAGGGATGGCTTCCTTGAAAAGGATGGCTCCCCTGTCATAATCCACAAAATAGTCAGTATTTCTAAGCTTACCTTCTCTCTTCAAAACTTTGTCCATTTGTCGCCTATCTCTTGTTTCAATTACCACAATTTCGCTGCCTTCAACGACTGGTTGGAACCGGAGATAGTAGTAGCCGGAGATGCCCTTGCCTGGTAAGGCTTCCACTACCTGGGTTTGGTCAGTTCGGCTGGCAAAGGCTTTTAATTCCACTTTCTCCGTTTTGATTTCCGTCTTCGCTCCAGTTAGAGTTCTGGTGAAAGCACTCAGGGTAGTTTCTCGGAAATCGGTAAGAATGTCTCCGAACATGAGATAAGACTTTTTTCTGTCAAATCTGACATAAAGTTTTTCCCGGGAGACAGCGTCAATCTCAAAGCGACTTTCGTCACCGTAAATCGGATAAAGTTCTTCCGATTCAGAATCTAGTAATCGCTGACTGAAAAAATCTGGTGCATATTCCTTATGAGAGTCATAAGCCGCAGTTAGAAGAACATCTTGGCCTACACTCCCTTTGAGGAAAAAAGCGCCCCGGCCACCTGTATACCAACCTTCGCCAAACCAGCGTTCTTTTGTTAAAAATTCTGTATTTCCGCTAGTTTTTCCGTAGCCGAAAGTAAGTTCGCCCAGGCCGACGAACAACATTTTTCTCAGGTGAGGGGTAAAGAAAATTTTAGCTGTTTGCTCAATTCTTCCGGAAGTGACGCGAATGATACCTTCACCTGGTTGCAAAGGCG
>JAMWDF010000161.1 GCA_023818865.1 Candidatus Omnitrophota bacterium | reverse complement strand
ACCGTGAAAGTCATCTTATTCCCTTATCATTCTTGTTCCGCACTTAGGGCATAGCATAGCAGAGCAGGGCGTCCCTGCCTGATGGATAACCTTCTCCCCGCAGGCAGGGCATACACAGAAGCCGGCTGGTCCGCTTCCTCTTCTCCCCCTTCCGCCTCTTATCGCTCCCATCCTACCGGTCATCGGTCCCCGTCCCAGCGGACCGGTTCCGTCTCCGAATGGCATATTAATCACCTCCTTTCGTTACAGTGATTACAGATACCACAGAACTGAATAATGTGATTTTTTATCTTGAAGTTATATTTTTCAGAAAGTTCTCTTTCAACTTTTGTCAGTAGTTCTTTCTCTTCATCGGTAAAGTCGGTGTAGTCAATAACCTTTCCGCACTCCGTACAGACGAGATGATGGTGATGGGGAACTTTCTTGGATGCCTCTGTCAGCTCATACCTTGCCCTCCCATCACCAAACTCTAATTTCTGTATAATTCCCATCCGCGTAAGTAGGTCAAGAGTTCTGTACACAGTGGCAAAACCTATACTCGGATTTATCTCGTGCGCCATAAGAAAGACCTCTTCTGCACTGAGGTGTCTCTTAGGGTTTCTGGCGAGTATGTCTAAGACAACCATCCTGGTTTGGGTTATCCTCATTCCTTCTGCCATCATCCTTCTGCATACCCAAGGATGTCCGTATCTCATTTTACCTCTTTATTGAGAATAATTATCATTATCGTTTTACCCCCTAAAAAATCTCTTGTCAAGAGATGATGGTAAATTCAAGGAAGGTAATTTATAATTAGCAAGTGAATAAAATGAAGGTATGGGTAAAGGTTTTAGGAAAGCAAATAGGATTGATATGGAGTATTATCTGAGAGTTGTTAGAATTGTTAAACAAGAATAGAGTGAAGTATTGTATTATAGGTACCTTTGCCGTTGCTTCTTACTCGATTCCAAGATACCCTAAAGATATTGATATACTTATTGAACCCATCCAGAAGAACGCAAAAAGAGTTCTAAAAGAAAGCAGGAAAAATAGCAGACTTAGAGATTCTTAAAGCCAAGAGATACAAGAGATGATTTTATTCCATTCTTACGGTATCTATGGCGGAAGTTTAGAATCTTTAATTTATCAGGTTTTTGGAATTTGACTGTCAAACAACAGGGACCTGAAGAAAGAATTCTTGGCAACCTAAATAACTTATCAATATACTCAAAATAGCAGTAACCATAAACACTGGACGCTCTTATCTCAGGAGGGAAGGATGGTCCGGCCATTCAGGTTTGAGGACCTACCCGCTGTAAAAGGTATTGCTAATCGCGCCTGGAAGCCCATTATGGAGATGTTTCGCCAAACTTATGGGGAAGAACTTTTCTCTCTTCTCCGACCCCACCCGGAAACAGACAAGGGCGAAGAGGTAGCCGCCTTCTGCCGAAAAAACCCAGACTGTTGCCTGGTGTGCGAAGAAAATGGTCAGGTAGTGGGCTTTGTCACCTTCTGGCTGGATAGAGAAAAGCGAATAGGTGAGATTGGCAATAATGCGGCTGACCCGGAGTGCGGGATAAAAGGTATTGGTCAGCAGATGTACCAGGCAGTGTTTGAGGTTTTCCGAAGAGCAGGAATGAGGTATGCTGTGGTCCACACCGGTTTAGACCAAGCCCATAGCCGAGCCCGGCTGGCTTACCAAAGGGCTGGTTTCAACATCAAGCATGAAGAAGTCACTTATTTCCGGAAGTTGTAAACGGTCAACCAGTTAATTCCACGGTGACCAGGGTTGAATTAACCAAATTGTCTGAAATTGGGCAGCGTTGTTCCACTTCCTTCAGAAAAGCTTCCTTTTGTTCCCTCGGCCAGTCAGCCTCCAGGGTAACCCGGACTTTTATATTAGAAAAACCTACCCGTTCACCAGCTGGTTTCCCCAAGAGCCGATCAGTGTTGAGGTGGCCTTCCACCGCAATTCTTAGTCCCTGAAGCGTTAAATTCCTTTGTCTGGCTACAATTCGGGCAATGTGAGCTATGCACCCACCCAAAGCTATCAATTGGTAATCCAGCGGAGTAGGCCCAGAATCCGTACCTCCGAAAGGCCCTGGCTGGTCAATAAGAACAGGGTGCTTCCCGGCCCGAGCTTCTGTCTTAAAACCATCTTCCTGCACCAGTTCCACGTAAACATCCTTGGCTGGCATATCTCCCCCTTGGTTAGATATATTTTAACCAGATTGGGAAAAATAAGAAAGAGGTGCTAATATTTCTTCAGCTCAAACAAAAAGGGGAACAAATGAAAAAAGTCAAGGTAGGTTACATCGGCTGGCTTTTCTATGACAATACAGAGTTTTCCCAACCTTACGCGGTGTGTGATGTTAACGAGCAAAAACTAAGAGACTACACCAGACAACATCCGGAAGTAAAAGCCTCCACGCAGTGGCAACGCTTGGCTGAAGACCCAAATATTGATGTAGTAATCATCTCCACGCCTAACCAATACCATTGTGAGATGGCCAGCCTTTTTTTGGAAAAAGGCAAGGCTGTCTTTCTGGAAAAACCAATGGGGGTTAACCGGAAAGAAATCAACCACCTTCTTTCGGTTCAGCGCCGCACCGGAGGCCGGCTGGCGATTGACTTTGAGTTACGGGTCTCAGCCGGATTGGTTCGGATAAAAGAAATTATTGCCTCTGGAGAAATCGGCCAGCTCAAAGGGATTGAGTTTGTTCACCATCGGGGAAGCTGGCTCCTGGAAGGTAACGGGGTCTGGCGACTGGATAAGAAAAGGAGTGGCGGTCTTTTCTTTATGGAGGTCTGCCATGAGGTGGATTACCTGCGGTACCTGATGGGTGAAGTGGTCCAGGTTCAGAGCTTCAAGATGCCCAATATCCTACCGCAATATCCCCCTGATTTTCCGGATAATGTTTTCTCCCTCCTTTTCTTTGAAAGCGGGCTGGTCGCGACTATTACTGCCAGTCACACCTTAAGCTGTCAGGATGCCAAACCGGAAGAGTATCCGGAAAAAGGGCATGACATGTTTTTCGTTTTCACCGGTACTGAAGGGTCCCTCAGATTTGACTGTATCAAGGAAAAACTATTAGTTACCAGGTTGGAAAACTATCCTCCTGGGACCAAGGGCAAGAAAGTAATGTTTAAGCGGATAGAAGATTTCACCGGAAAAAATTCCCACCACGATATCACCCGAAATAGACTTCTTTTTCTTCAAGCCTGCGCTGAAGGTAAAGCTCACCACCAGAGCACTTATGATGCTTGGCGGAGCCATTGTGTTTGCTTGGCTGCCGAAGAATCAGCCATTACCCCAGGCTTTCCCAGGTTAGAGGTAGATTACTCTGAGGAGTGAAAATATCGCCCAAATTTTTATCTCTTCCACCGCACTCCTTTAACAATCTCTCTGGCTTGTTCAGCTTTCCTCTGGAGAGTAAAGTAAACCAGACTGCTGCCTAACCATATTTCTGGTGTCCGAGAAACATTCCCAAGAATGTCGTAAAACTTCCAGGCTCCCTCAGCCGGAGCTAGAAGGGTCAAATCTTCTCCTGTTTTTCCCCAGATAAAACCAACGGTTTCCTCTCCCTTTTCAAAAAGGTGGCTTTCAAACCTCTCCTCCAATCCGGCTGGTCCAAAATAAGTAGCCCCGTCTAAGAAATGGCTGGCGATTGAAAGACAAACTGCGTTTGCCCGCAGACTGCCATCATATTCAACCAGTTCCTTACCCCCGCCTGCCCACCGGGTTGGCTGGCTGGGACCACAGTTAACGAACCGAGCAAAGTAGTAGAAGTATTTCTCCAGCCTGGCATTGGCCAGGGAACTAAGGTAATTTTTCACATCGGAAACGCAGTTATCCCGGATAGCCTGCTGAAGATTCTGCCAATAATTTTTCTCCCGCCAGGCTTCAAAAACTGGTAAGGTGGTGAAAAAGGTCGGACAGGTAGACCCAGTCTCAGTATTCCACCCAGGCTTGCCAACTTTTCTCAGAAATCCAGCAAAACCGCGGTGGGCAGCGACATCCCCGCCATAAAAGTGAACAGAGGCGATATCAAAAGAATCAGCTCCGGCTACCCTTAAGGCCTCATCATAGAACTTCTGGTCATAGCCGCCGCCAGAAAAACCCACTATCTTTGCTTTCGGGTCGGCTTTTCTAATAGCGGTGGCCGCCCTTTTCAGCAACTCGCCGTATTCTTCACCGGTAAAGGTACAGTTGGGTTCGTTCCAGATTTCCCAATAGTTGACATAGGAACGGTACCTCTTTACTGTTTGAAAGAGAAACTCCTCCCAGGCTGACATAAAGGCGCTCTTATTTTCTTGTTTCCAGGCCGCACCGCCGGCTGGCTTCCAGAAAGGCTGAAGCCACTTCTGCGCCCCCCAGTCAGGGTTGAGAAATTGAATCAGGACTGACATGGCTGCTTTCTGGGCATTTTTCAGGCTCTCTTCATCAAAAACATACCGACCCTTTTCTGGTTCCAGGTTATACCATCGCCCCAAACTCTTGGTGATCAACCAGTTGAAATTAGCCCGTTTCAACACTTGAAGAGTTTTCAGATCGAAGCCAGTATCTACCCCCAATGTCCCTTCCGGATAAGGCTTATGGAGATGCTGATTGCCTGGTAGGACCGAATAAATTAGTTCTGACTGACTCTCTTCCGAGACGACCAGGAGCCGAAAAATACCTCGCTTCTCTGTTTTAATTGGCAGAAAAATTTCCTGGTGGCTGGAAGTTAGATTGACCTCTTTCTGCCCCTGGTCAGTCAGTTTACCCCAATAGTCTGTTACCTGGTAGGCTAACCTTATTTTGCCTAACCCAGTAGGTTTGTAAATAAGGATCCGAACGTTGGCTGGTTCGTTCTCGTAATAGATATTGCCAGCAACTGTACCCAGACAGCCTATGGTTACCGCCTCCTTTGGCTGGTAACTGGCTTCCTCTGAAACCTTCAGGCAAACAGCATCCAGCCAGATAGTTCCTGGAGCCTGGCTGCTGGTATCAAATACCACTGTATAAAGGTAGCCAGGTCGACCGATGAGTTTACCAGTAACAGCAAACCTCTGCCATTGGCTACTTAAGCGAAAGGATTGGCTGAGGCCGGCCTGACTGTAATTTTTCAGGTCATCGCTTAAACCATAAACAGCCGCGGTAAGGGAAAGGGGTTGATCAGCCTTCGCGGAAAAAGAGAGAGTATAAGTCTGGTCCGGGGCCAGTCGGTACAGTTTACTTTCCAGGCCAGATTTTACTCTAACTGGCAGTCTCAGGCTGTACTTCCCGTGGGCTGCCTCTAGGGAAAGATTCTCGTTATCCAGAAAGTTAGGAGTGCCATAGCGCTTTCCCCAGCCTGAAAGACCAACCTCAAAACTGCTGTTTTCCAGAACATTGCCAGAGACATCACTGTGGAGAAACGGATGCAGGAAAACCTGCGCTACTATCTCCAGGAAATTACCAGAGCCCAAGAGGAGGAGCGCAAGCGTATCGCCCGTGAGCTTCATGACAGCACCGCTC
>JAMWDF010000160.1 GCA_023818865.1 Candidatus Omnitrophota bacterium | reverse complement strand
AATGTGAGTATGTTTTCCCGAACTACCATCAATGACCTTTCCCGTATTATTTACTGTGTTGATGGCTGGCGAAATATGGCTGGCTACGGTGGTTGGCCCTGGGTTTATGGCCGAACCAGTACTCAAGCGGCCGAGACTAATAATTATTCTCCCCATGTCAGACATAACGGTCTGGTGGGTATGCTCTTTCTTGATGGCCATGCCGAAATGCTGAAACTTGAAGATACTGCCACCAGTTCCAGCGCTGGAGTGGGAACCGTCTGGTACAAGAAATAAGGAGAAATCTATGACTCGGAGAAAAAAGTCGTTCGGTTTTACGTTGATTGAACTCCTAGTCGTGGTAGCCATCGTCGCTATTTTGGCTGCGATGCTTTTGCCGGCCTTAGAAAGAGCCAGGCAGAAGGCTTACCAGGCTGCCTGTATGAGCAATCTGAAGAATATTGGTTTGGCTCTCCACATGTACTGGGATGACTATGATGGGAGGCTTTTGCCCCAGTACTGCTCTTATATGTGCGGAGAAAGTCCGGCTGTTCCCCGGCCTAGCTACCCGGAAACTCTTTATGTCTTCGGGTATATAAGAAGCCCGGAAATTTTCCGCTGTCCTGCTTGGAAGCACTGGGACCGCCGCAACTATGAAGATGTCCGCCGCGGGGATACCGGGGCTGGTTACTATACCGGCACTTCTGGAAGTACCGCCACTTTCCTCTTTATCTTTGACTATCCCGCCAATGGTTGTTGGCCCAGAATGTCCAGGACAGAACTTCTAAGGAAGGTGAAAAGACCCCACCAATTGGTTTGTCTCACTGAAGGTCCGTGGCGAAAAAATGCAGGTGATGGCGGTTGCTATATGTACACCTTTGCTGCCCTGGATAGTGGACCGACTAGCAATTATTATGGACAGGTAGATAACCCTGCCTTTGCTCTCCACAACGGGGGTTTCAACTATCTTTTCTACGACGCCCATGTAGAATGGATGCCGGTGAGGGTCGCCAGGGATAGTAAGTACTGGTATAACAACTAAGTAGTCGTCAGAAGACAGAATGAGATGGCGGTTAAGCACAGCGAGTATTCTTGTTGTCTGGAGAATGGTGCTGGGATTTGAGATTTTTGATTTACCCAGGATGGAGAGAAGACTGCTTCTTTATCAGAGAGGGGTTTATGGATGTTCCCTGCCTCGTTTTGTTCTTGGTTCTACTGAAGAACAAAAGAGGGTTCGCTACGCTCGGGTGCAATTCTTCCAGGTGAGCGAAACTCGCTGGGACAACCTGTTCTCCGCAACGGTTCTGCTGCCAGTGAATATCATTGAGGATCATGAGAGTGTTTCTTTTGGTCCCTGGAAGATAACGCCGGCTGGCATTGCCTATTATCAGGAACATAAGTTTTTCTCTGCTATTTCTGGAACAGTAGTCTTCTATCTGCCTTTGAACGCCATCAGATTTGATGATGCTTTAGCCTGGTGTAAACAGGGTAGCAGTCTAACAACCTGGCGGCTGAAAGCCGCTATGGTCTGCCCAGAGAAGGAGAAGGTTTCTGAGAGTGATAAGCTTGAAGAACTTCTGAAGGGCCAACAGGATGAAGTTATCTATGTCTTAAAGACTGTATCTGGTTTATGGAGCCGCTGGATATTTCAGGTGAAAACCGAGAAGGTTAAATCAGTCTCTTATCCAGGAGCCGGCCTGATTATTCCGTCAGGCGGCCAGTCTCCGACCTTCATAAACTCTGTCAGGGAAGTTGAGAGTGGAGGACAACTCACCTGTAAATTGCAAATCACCCTCTTTCCTGAAGAGACGCCTTTTCTTGCTCCTGGAAAAAACAAGGCATTATCTCTTTTTGACACCCATACCCATGTGACTTCCTCTACTGACTTGACTGATACGGTGCTGATGGCTAGAAAATACGGCTATAAACTTGGACTTCTTTCTATAGCCTACGATGAAAAACCTTATCACCGGCTTTTTCTGGGAAATACAGATATGCTTGAAGTCATCCGGCGCTATCCAGATGTTTTTGTTGGACTTGGTCTGATTCAATTGAACGATTCAGGTTATCCTGGTTTTCCCCGGAAAGGACCAGATACAGTCCAGGAAATAGAGTCTTTATGGCGGAAAGGCTGCCAGGGCATTAAGATTATGGAGAAGTGGAGCCGGGTGGATGTGGCAGACAGTCGATTTGACGAGCTTTACCGGAAAATGGTGGAATTAGGTCTGCCGGTTGTCTTTCATACCAATGCTGAGGGTTTGGGTTGCGCCAATAGTCGGGTAGCTGAAGTAGCCAGAAGATTTCCTTCCTTACCGGTGGTCATAGCGCATGTTTATGATGAGGGGCAGCTGGACACAACTATTGAGGCGATGAAAAAGTATCCCAATTTATATCTTCAGCATATGCATATTTCCCGGATCAAAGATGCCTGGAAGAAATTGGCTGAAGCTAATCTATCAGGCCAAATTCTTTTTGGCAGCGATGCCCAAGATGATTATCTCTTCTTACTGGCTGAAAGGGCTAAGGTAGTTAAGGAACTGGAAAAGGCAGGTTTTTCTGCGACCCAAGTGGAAGCGGTTTTGTTCAAGAACGCGCAAAAGATTTTCTCCCAAGTCAAGCCACGGCAATGAGGAAAAAGTTTCTACTGATTTTTTGCCTGGGTGGGGCCACTTGGGGTTTTTCAGACAATCTTATCCCTTTTTCCGGATTTGATACCGGTGTCTACTCTCTCTGGAAAAGCAGTTATCAGGATGGCCGATTAGTGGATGATAGTGACCTGGATTTTGGTGTTTTCCATGATGGAGTATGTTCGTTAAAACTGACTACCTGGGAAGGGAATTATCCCTGGTCTGGTTTTCAGACAAGAATAGAGAGTACCTTCCTGGTAGATGCGGGTTCCAATGATGAAGAACATATCCTCTCTGCCTGGGTGAAAAGCGACCGAGAAATCACCTTTAATTTAACACTCGGCCCTCTTAAAATTCAGTCTCTGGTGAAACCTGAGGAAAGTTGGAAAAGGGTAACCGCGGTTGGCAAAATTTCCGGTAAGCACCAGTTGGTAATAACAGCTTCTGGTTCACAATATGACCCTGAACGATTGCACGCCGGTTGTCTCTGGGTTGATTCTCTTTCGTTAGAAAAAGGTAATCAGGTAAACAAGTGGGAATCAGCTGGATTAGAGGTGGGCCTGGTCTGCCCGGTAGTTGGCAATATTCTCTATTTAGGTGAGCCAATGCGTATCCTTCTGGTGGTTGGACAGACAACTCAACCGGTGACAGTTCGCTACCGGACTTGCCTGCGAGATTGCTTCAACCAAATTGTTTCTCAAGGCTCGGGGGAATCTTTTGAGGTAACGGCAAGAAGCTACCGTCAGCAACCACTTTCTCTTCCCCCGGGCAAAAGAGGTGTTCTCCGGCTGGAAGTAACTGGAGAAATACTCAGCGCTGACTCATCCCAGGTATTTCGAAAGGAGATTCCCCTTTATGTGATTGCCCGGCCTGAGCCTAATTTCTGGAATCCTTATGGTCTATATCTCCAGATGACTGTTCCAGCGATGGAAAGAGCCAGCCGGCTGGGGCTTTACTGGAACAATCTTCTTTCCTCGGCTGGGGCGATTACTGAGTGGAACAAGGTTTACTATCGGGATGGTTTTCTCTGCGAAAAATTTCTGCCCCGGTTGAAAGTAGGTAAAGAAAAATACCATCTGCGCTACATCGGCAACATTGCTAACAGTTCTTTTCCTGCTCCGGAAAGTGCCTGGTCGGAAAAGGAGATAGCTGGTGAGACTATTACTTTGCCGCCTGAAGGAAAAAGCGGACCGAGGTATTTGAAACTAAACGCGTACCGGGAATATCTGGAGACGATGGGTCGTTTCTATTCCCCGTATATTCAGGCTTGGCAGATTATTGATGAGACCAATTTCCGAGGTAAGTTGTATCTGACCTTGGTTAAAGAAGCAGCTAAGATTCTCAAAAAGTACAACCAGGAGACGATGATTCTGGCGACTTATCCTCAGAATATGGCTTACGTCTATCTTCGGGGAGGGCCGGAACTGATTGATGGCCTTTATGACTTAGGACGCGAGCCGCGGAGAGTCACCTATGCCGCTAAGGCTGCCCGGATAGCCAGTCCAACCTTTCCCATTTTCTTTTACGATTGCAGTCTCCGGTTCAACTATTTTTCTCAGAAATTCAATGGCTGGGGGAAACTGGCTTACGTAGCTAATCAGGAGCTAACCGGAGAAGAGGCAGAAAAAGCCCAGCAAGAGTTTATTGAACGATTGAATGACAGTTTAGCGCGTAACATTCATCCGCTGGGAGCTGGTGTTCAGACTAAAGCCATTTGTATCTATCATGCCCGGGTTCCAGGGGGAACGGCTCAATGTGCCTTTGATGCCTGGGGACACCCAGCGCCAGCGCTGGTGGCTTTCAGCGTTCTCAACCATCTATTAGCTAAAGGCAAGTCTCTTGGAGTGGTTTCTGGCAAGAGAATGGAAGGATATCTTTGTGCCACCGGAGAAGCTGATTGGCTGGCGATTGTTAAACCAGTGGCTGGTGTCTCCCGATTAGAAATTCCGCCTGGTTTAAGGCTGAAACAACTTGATCTTTTTGGCAACGAGATTACCGCGAAAGAAAGAGACAAGACCTGGATAGTTTTTCATCCAGTATTTTTTAATTATATTCAGGCTACTGGTGTGGGTGAAAGAGAAATCAGGCGGTTCTTGGAAAACTGAGATTAATAGGCTGATGGGAAAACGACTCTCTTTTCTTTTCTTCTTGGTGGCGATGGTAAGCAGCCAGGTTTTTTCCGGAGACCCCTCGCTAATTCTTTACCTTTCTCTGGACAAGGTGGAAAACGGGTTATTGATAGACCAGTCTGATTACGCCTGTCGGGTTAAACTTCCTTCTGAGGAATCTTTGGTTGAAGGAAAAATTGGCCGGGGATTAAACACCGGGAAAGGTTACTTTCTGACCGTGCCCTTTGCGCCTCAGTTGTGTCTTCCCCGGGGTACCGGCTTGACCATTAGTCTGTGGGTGAAATTGGAGAAAGAGGGAGTCCGCTGGGCGGGATTGATAAAAAACGATGGGGGTAAGTCCACTGCCTACCGAGAGTTTAAAGGTTTCAACTGGGGTACGGATGGTTCCAGCAGGGATGTTTTGCTAACAGAAGCTGGCTGGCGGTTTACAGTGAAAGGGGAAGGAAGTGAAACGGTTACAGCCAGACCGATTATTCAGTTAGGCGGGAAAGATTGGGCTCATTTGGCCGCGGTGTATGACCCCTCGGCAAGAGTGCGGGGTTTGTTTCTTTATGTCAACGGAGAACTGGTAGAAGATTATGTGATGATTGATATGCCAGAAGAAATTGGCACCGAAGAAGCCTGGATTATCGGCAAAGACTTGACTTGTTTTCCAGGAGTGATTGATGAGATTATGGTTTTCAAGAGACCGCTTTCGGCCGAGGAAATCAAACGCATTTATCAGAAAACAAAATGAGCAATGAAAGGAGAGAGAGGTCGGCTAGACCTG
>JAMWDF010000159.1 GCA_023818865.1 Candidatus Omnitrophota bacterium | reverse complement strand
CAGCCAACAGGTCAATGCCTCCCGGGTGACTCTTCCTTAAACCTGGCCATCAGGTTGGGAACACCAGGCCAGGGACCAGGTTGGCTAAAATTGTTAGAAATGTTTGCCCCATCACCTACCTTTGATGATGAGTTCATTGAATCTGTTTTAGTAGCGGCTGATTGGCAATTAGAATGGCTAGAAAATCACCTGACCGGTACTGGCAACTGGCGGATTGCTGAACTCTGGTGTTTGTTGCAGGCAGCGCTGGTTATTCCTTCCCGGTTTGCTCGTTTTGGACCCCAGGCCGCCAGGGGACTAGTAACTGAATTTTACTCCCAGGTTCTGTCAGACGGTGTCCACCTGGAACGTTCCGCTGGATACCACTGGTGGATGAATTTTTCTTTTCGCCTTCTCCACCTGATTGGTGACCGGTTGAAGCCCAGAGTTGAACTGGAGAAAAAACGGCTTATAGGGATGGACCTTTTTACCCTGGCCCAAACTATGCCAGATGGTTCCCCTTGCCGGTTCAATGATGGGGCGTATGTTCTAAATGTGGGCAATTCTAGAATACTTTCAGCCAGGCTAAAAGCCTACCGAAAACTGAGGAAAAAGCTCGGTCTAAAACAGTCTGTTACCCTGGATAATGTCTTCCCGGAAGCCGGGCTGGTATTCTTCCGTACAGCCTGGGGAGAAAAGAGCACCTGGGTGGCTTTTGATGTCTGCACCGATTTTCCTGGTCCCCATGGTCACCTTTCCCGACTCTCCCTTGAGCTTCACCATGCTGGAAGAACTCTTATTCCGGACCCAGGAATTTTTTCCTATGAAATGTCTACCTGGCTGGGTCCAGCCGGTAAAAAAACCGCGGGTCATGCCACTGCCTGCGTGGATTGGCTTAATCAGGCTGATGTTGGCGCGCAGTTGCTAATGTTTTATTCCAACCGGCATTTTGCTTTTGCTCACGGCCGGTACACTGGAGGATACTGGACTGGCCGCTATGAGTGGTCTTTCCGGCAAGGAAGAGGCACTGGTCTTTGGGGTATCCATGATCGGATGCTGGTCTGGTTTAAAGGTCGCTGCTTAATAGTCCTGGACACTGTCCGGACTGAACCCGGGCATACTATCTATCTTAGCTACCCGCTAAGTCCTAGCCCTTATCAGGTAGATAGCCACCGGTCTGAGGTGTGGACGATGAACAATGATGTCAATGTATTTCTGAAACTTCTCTGGCTAATGGCAAAACCTTGCCCGGAATTGAAGGTTTACTATGGGGACCGGAAGGCCGAACTGGGGTTTTTAAGCACCGGGTTTGACCAGGTAGTAAAATCCCCTCTGATTTCCTGGGCATTTCCCACTGATTACGCTGAGACAGTCACGGTCATTCTGCCCTTCCCAGGAAAGAAAAAGCCAGAAGTAGCTATCCAGGCTGAAAGTCTTGGCCGTTACCGACGATTTTTACAGTTACTCTGGCCTGATGGCCGAAGAGATACTCTTGACTGGGTTCCTGGTCTCAGCCGAGCATTTGACCAGGAGGCTCATCTGGAGCAACTCCAGGAGCCGAAGGCCAGCCTCATTGCCAGGACAGCCGTGGCTGGTAACCGCAGGGCAACTATCGGAATCATTGAACCCCGGCCCCAGTTTTAAGATGGAATTAGCGGATAAGCCACCAAACTAAAGGCCAGGGAGAAGAAGAAAAAGAAAAGCACCCAAAGAATAAGATCACTTAAGGCCTGGTTTACCCTGATAGATAGATTCACGCCTTTACCACATTCTTATACTTTCTTCTGTAAACATTCCTGGTGTCAACTATCAAAGGCAGGGTGCGTCGCAAAAGTTCGTAGTCAATGCAAGAATGGTTGGTGACGATGATGGCCGCGTCGTATTTCTTAAGCACTGTTGAAGAAAAATGAACAGAATAGATGGGGTAAGGGAGTTGTCTGGTTCTTTCTACCGCTGGTACATAAGGGTCGTAGTAGTCAACCCGGGCTTGCTTGCTCCGGAGAATCTTTAAAATCTTAAAAGCTGGAGACTCTCGGATATCATCAACATCTTTCTTGTAAGCGATGCCCACCAAAAGAATCCGACTATTTTTGATACTTCGGCCTTGCTGGTTCAATCCTTCAACTGTTTTTTCCACCACATAATACGGCATGGAAGTATTAATTTCCCCGGCTAATTCAATAAAACTGGTGTGAAAATCGTATTCCCGGGCTTTCCAAGTTAAATAAAAAGGGTCAAGGGGAATACAGTGTCCCCCTAACCCTGGTCCTGGATAAAAGGGCTGGTAGCCAAAAGGCTTGGTCTTTGCCGCCTCAATCACTTCCCAGATGTCAATGCCCATTCGGTCCAAAAGAAGTTTCAACTCATTGACCAGAGCGATGTTTACTGCCCGGTAGATGTTCTCCAGGAGTTTAGAGGCTTCCGCTATTTCTGGTGAAGAAACTGGAATCACCTGTTTGACCACTGAGCCGTAAAGAGCAGCACCCACCCTGGTACACTCAGAAGTGATACCACCTACCAGTTTAGGAATGTCCTTGGTTTGAAACTGAGGATTACCCGGGTCTTCCCTTTCCGGAGAATAAACCAAATAGTAGTCCTCGCCGACTTTCAACCGGGTCTCCTGAAAACAAACCAGGTATATCTCCCGGGTGGTCCCCGGATAGGTGGTAGATTCCAGGGAAACTATTTGCCCGGGCCGCAAGACTGCCTGAATATCTTGGGCAGTCTTTTTCAGGTAAGAGGTATCTGGTTCCCGATGGGCAGTAAGGGGAGTAGGCACGCAAATCAAGATAGCGTCCACTTCTCCTAATTTCTTCATATCGGTGGTGAGAGCCAATTTTGGTTGGATGGCTTTTATTTCTTCCGAGGGGATGTGCTTGATGTAGGACTGGCCATGGCTCAGTTTTTCAATTTTTACCGGATCCACATCAAAACCAGTTACCGGAAAACCTTCCTCGGCAAACCTAATTACCAATGGTAAACCGACGTATCCCAGACCGATTACCCCAACCCTGATTCTCTTTGCCCGAATGTTTTCCAGTATCCCCGCACTTTTCATCAGCCCCTCCGTATTTTCCCGGTATCCCCCTCAGACAGTCATGACTCTTTGTTATTATAGCGCGTTTAGCGGGATAGCAGTAAGCATCCCATTCTAATTTCTCCCGCCTTTGTCTTTTTTTTTTCCGCAATTACCTTTTTTCCCATCGCCCCTCCCTTTCCTGACCTATCTCCGCTGTCTTTTCTGTCTATGGTAAAATAGTCAAGAATTCATCCTGTGAAGTTACAAAAGCGAACTTATAAAAGGCGGGGGATTTGCCTTTTTACCTTTACCAGGCAAGAACAGAAAGACAGAAGACAAGAAAGGGATTGCTGCGCTCACCAGACCAGGAGAATGGCTGGCAATTCCTTAAGAAACAGGGCTGGAAAGTGCTGTCTGTGCGTCTGTACTGCCAGCCAAACTATCAGGCTATTTGGGTAACTGCTTTCTTCTTTATTGTCCTGGCCTCCTTTCTGACCGTTACTCTGCCAGGCCAGCTGGCGACCGGTCGCTGGCCGGCTTATTGGCAACTTCTTATCTGCGTCACCGGCTACTACCTGAGTGCTTTTCTTCTCTGGTCTACTCTGCCGGCAACAGAAAGGATAGTCTTTGGCCAAACCATTCCCTGTTGGGAGCTTTCTTTAGGACTCTCTTTGGTAGTTCTGCTGGTTCTAGTAGTCACTCTCGGTTTGAAATTAAAAGTGCCAGTGGTACTTGGGTCAACAGGTTTAGCTGCCATTGGTCATTTCTGGTTGCTCAGAGAAGATTATCTCCATTTGGCAGTACCGGTTTACCAGGAAGAACAAAAGGAGGGAAAATGACCGGGAAAATTATTTTGCTTATGGTTTTTCTTTCTTTGGCGGTTAATCTCCAGGCGGAAAACAAGATCACTATTTACTGGACAGATACCCCGCCGGTGATTGACGCAAAAGAAGATGATGCTTGCTGGCGACTGGCAGAGCGGGCAAAGAATTTCACCCTCTTTAAGAAAGCCGGCCAGCCTACTCAGCAAACTGAGGTGGCTGCCTGTTACGACGCTGACTGCCTTTACTTCTTCTGGAAACTCTACGATGCCACCCCGAATAAAATTGTTTTTGGCAACCCAGAAGATGTCAGAGATTTCATCACCTGGAAGGATGTAGCAGAACTATTCCTTGACCCAGGTCAGACCAAGAAAGATTACTATCAGTTTGCCGCTACTCCTTCCGGAGCCAGGTTTGACCTATCTTCAAAAAAGTCTACTGGATTCAACCCAGAATGGCAGGTGAAAGGAGCGGTTTATGACTGGGGCTGGGCTTTGGAAATGGCTATTCCCTTCACCGAATTGGCTCACGCAAATGAGTTTTTCGGGACACCAGCAGTGGGAGATATCTGGGGAATAAATTTCTGTCGGGACCAGGGCTCCTTACATGAGTGGAGCCAGTGGGAACCTTCTATGATGAGTTTTCACCAAGTACAGCACTTTGGGACCGCGATTTTCGCCGGCCGGAAAGATGGGAGAAAACTGCCAATGATTAAGAATGTCTTTTTTGAACAACTTTTCTTTGGACCAGGCAGTTTTTCTTTCCAGATTACCTCTGACGCGCCAGTTCTAACCTGTACTTACCTATTAACCCGGGATAACCAGCCAGTTTTGACCAGAGAAGGCGAAAAAGTGGCGCCAGGCCAGATTCAAATACCTTACCGGATTACTCGTTCTGGCACCTGGCGGGCGAGTATCTCTTTTTATCAGGAGAAACAAAAAATTTACACTGGTAGCAGTTATTCTTCTCTACCGCCTGTTACTGAAACCCTGAGAGACATAAAGAAAAAATTGGACCAGGCAAAAACTCAATTCAAGAGCTTCTCCCACCTTTACCGGAGTACTTTGGAAAAAAAGGTGACTGAACTGGGAAAATCCCTGGCAGAATCTTTGGCTTTGGTTCAGCAATCAGAAAATCTTTCGCGGGAAGAGTGGAAGAAGCTAACCGACAGTCTGGCCGCGGCTGGACATAACTGGAAAAATCTTGATTTTGACCTGTCTTTAGTCCGTCTTTACCCTAAAGGGAAACAGGCTTCCTTCACTGTTGTTCCGGCCTCGCCCAATCTTAAAGTCTACCGCGACAGTGTTTTAGTCCCAGAAGCCAGACCGATTAAACTGGCGCTGGCAGGTAATGAGTATGAATCCTTTCAGCTGGTCTTGGTCCCTTTTTGGAGAGATATTAAGGATATTCGGGTTACTTTTTCTGACCTCGCCGGCCCGAGGAAGATTTCAAAGAACAATTTCTTTCCTTTTCGGGTTGAGTATGTGAAATTGAAGAATGTGGACCCAGAAGATACCCGAATGCGGGAATATGAACCGGATATTCTCTTTCCGGCCACCAGTTTTTCTCTGGAGGCAGGCAAACTGCAGCCAGTCTGGATTGATTTTTATCTGCCAGCTGACACCCCGGCCGGCACTTACCGTGGCCAGGTATCTTTCTCTGCCGGTAAGCAACGCTACTCCTGGCCAATTGAAGTAACATCTTATGGGTTCAATTTGCCCCGGAAAAGT
>JAMWDF010000158.1 GCA_023818865.1 Candidatus Omnitrophota bacterium | reverse complement strand
AGGCAAAAATCCGCTTAGGAGAGACTCCACAGATGACTAAGAATTTTCTTAACACCAGTGCCCGCTGCCAAGCCAGGGCCAGACCATAATCTGTTGAACTGACTTCGTCTGGATAACCTTTGACCAAAAGATGGATATCAGCGTTTTGGTTTAGCCACATAGCTACTGTCCTCAGTTTTTCCTGATATCTTCTGGAGAGAAAGTAACTGCCAGTAGGGAAGAAAATAAAACCAGGTGATTCTCCCTTTGGTAGGGGGCGGGTGACAAAATTCTCTGGTAGGGGATAAAGCGGGATGTCTCCGGTAGTTACCGCAGCGGCAAATTCCCGGAAAGAGGTAACGCCAGAACCTCCTCCAGCAGTTTCACAAAGAGAAATTATGCTGGCTATCGCTAGCGGGAATAAGATTTTTCTCATGGCTATCGCTTTTTCAAATTAGACACAAGCGGTTCATTCTTGTTCCCCAGTTTTCTTCTTAGTTTTTGTCATTATATGGCTGGTTGGAAAAGAATGTCAATCTTGCTGGGAAGATAGGCACTTGACAGATAGTAGCACGTTTTATAAAATAATGCTACCATAACTGGCTATCTTGTTGTTTCTAACCAAAGGGGGAAGGAAGATGAGAAGCAAGAAAGGTGAAGGGATAGGGAGGGTTGGCTTCACGCTGGTAGAGCTTCTGGTAGTGATAGCGATTATCGCCATTCTCTCGGCGATGTTGCTGCCGGCTTTGGGCAAAGCCCGGGAGAAGGCTAGAGCCTCAGTGTGTCTCTCTAATCTGAAGCAGATGGCCATTGCCTTTGAACTTTATCGGGCTGACTGGGATGATTATTATCCTATCAATCCTGACTGGAAAACCAGATTGTGGTCCTATGTTACCCCTGGAATGCGCAACCGGATCTGTTACTGCCCTAGCCGTCATGGGAAGACTATTCCCCTGACTAACTGGTACTATGGCCAGGGCTACAACATTGGTTACAATGACCCAGCCACACCTGATTTTGATTATCCGGGTTTTCTGGGAATAAAAGGCAGCCGGGTGAGGAATCCTTCAAAGAAAATTCTGGTGGTGGAATGGGGTCGGTCCAGCGATGGGAGAGGGGGGTGTAACGCTGGTCCACCTGTAGGTCCCTTAGGCTTTCTGGCTGGTGGGGCGACCTCTTACTGGGCGGTTTGCCGGGTTCATAATGGGGGCTCCAATGTTCTCTTTGGCGATGGCCACGCTGGCTGGTTGAAACCAGAAGTTTACCACAGTGACACGCAGGATATTGATGGTTCTGGTAATCCCATTCCTTCTTCACCGACAGTGGTGAGTAACTGGCGAGAGTGGTGGGATACGGCTTACTAACAATGAAAAAGGTCATTCCGTGGCTCTTAGTAGTTTTACTGGTTAGAACGCCAACAACGGTCAATGGCCAGGTGGTAGTGACCACCAGCTTGCTGGAATCCGTAGTTAAAGAACTGGCTGGCCACCAACTTTCAGTGAATGTTTTGGTGACTTCAAACCTATGTCCAGGACATGCTGATGTTGGTGTAGAAAAGATGGCCTTTCTGGAACGGTGTCAACTTTTTCTGGCGCACGGGTTTGAACCCTATCTTCCCCGTTTAGAGAAATCTATTTTCAGCCTCAGGGAGAAAAAAGGACTCATCTCTTTGCCGGGTAACTGGCAGATACCGGCTGTTCATCTTCAGGCAGCCATTCTGGTAAACGACACTTTGTGCTCATTTTTCCCGGATAAAGCGACGTTTTTCAGAAATAGGCTGAACCACCTTTCTGAGTCTTTGAAGAAAT
This sequence comes from Candidatus Omnitrophota bacterium, assembly GCA_023818865.1. Classification (GTDB taxonomy): domain Bacteria; phylum Ratteibacteria; class UBA8468; order B48-G9; family DSTR01; genus JAMWDF01. Next base: position 3,777 of record JAMWDF010000158.1, on the reverse strand, counting down.
TAGACCGTGATATCCAACGGCAAGTTAGCAGTTCTGGTTGGCTGGCCCTCCCAGTCATCTGTAACTCCCATTTGGCGGATTTGTGTGCTTATCTTGGTCTTAAAGTAGTGGCTACGTACGGCTCTAAAGAGGACTTCTCGCCGGAGTTATTAGCCAGCTTATTGAAAGAGGGAAAGACGGCTGGAGTAAAACTGATAATTGATAACCTGCAGGCGGGAAGAGATACCGGGAAATCCCTGGCAAATGACCTGGAGGCAAAACACATTGTTTTTTCTAACTTCCCTGGAGAGGAAAGCCTGCCAGGTCTGCTGAAAAATAATCTGGAGAAAATTTTCCATGTCTGGAGAAGTTTTGGTTTCCCTTGATGAAGTGACGGTGGCCTACGAGCAGAGAGTGATTCTGGACAGGGTTAACCTGAAGATTTATCCCGGGGAAACAGTAGGTTTGTTGGGACCAAATGGAGCGGGGAAGACTTCTCTTCTGCGGGTAATTGCCGGACTGAAACCGGTAGTTAGGGGCAGAGTTCAGGTTTTCGGAAAAGATCTTTGTGGGAAAACCGGTGACAGTTTGCGCCGGGCGATCGGCTATGTACCGCAGACGATAGAGGTTGACCCGGAATTTCCGGCCTCAGTGATGGAGGTGATAATGATGGGGCGTTGGGGTCACCTCGGGCTCTTCCGTCAGCCAGGGGTAGAGGATTTCCAGGTTGTTCATCGGGTTGTCCAGCAGCTGGAAACGGAAGAGTTATTGTCCCTGCCTTTTGGTCATCTCTCTGGGGGGCAAAGAAGAAGAGTGCTTATTGCCAGAGCCCTAGCTCAGGAGGCTAAGCTTCTTCTCCTGGACGAAATTTTTTCCTGGTTGGATATGGGGATGAAACTAAAATTGCTGACTTCCTGGAGACAAGTCGTCAGTGGGAAAAACATAACCACGATACTTGTTTCTCACGAATTAGACTTGCTGAAAACTCTTTGTAACCGCCTCTTCCAGGTGGAAGGTAGCGCGGTCCAGGAATTAAAATGACCCAATTAGGGGAATTAGTTAATTATGCGTTTTTCCAAAGAGCCATATTAGCGGTGATTCTTAGCGGATTTGCCTGCGGTTTTCTTGGCGTCTGGGTTTTCCTGTTGAAAATTTCTTTTCTCACAGTAGCTATTTCGCATGCGGCACTTGCTGGGGGATTGCTGGCAATCTGTTTGCATCAACCAGTGGTACCGGTAGCCATGGCTTTCAGTATAGTTACTGCTGGAGTATTAGGGCCACTTTCAGAGCGAGGTCGGCTTCATCCGGAAACATCAATCGGAGTGATTTTTTCCACTACCCTGGGGCTGGCTTTCTTAGTGATGGGGATGGTTCCAGAAGCCAGGACTCAAGGATTAAGTTTACTCTGGGGGAGTTTTCTTACTGTGGAAAAAGGCGACCTCTTAATTCTGGCAGTGACCGCGGCAATAACATGTCTTGTGGCTTCTGGCTGCTTTAAAGAAATCCAGGCAGTCCTCTTTAACCAGGAACTGGCTAAAGCTGTAGGCATCCCGGCCGGCATCTTTTTCTTTTTGGTCTTATTTCTTAGCGGGGTGGGAGTCACCGCTTGTCTAAAATCAATCGGCGGTCTTCTGGTTTTTTCTCTTATCCTTAATCCAGCAGCGGCTGCCTATCAACTGACCTATAGTCTTAAAAAAATGTATGTATTTTCCTGCCTTTTTTCCATCTTCTCTGGTCTGGCTGGCCTAGGGCTGGCTAGTCTGGCTCGCTGGCCGGCTGGGGCCAGCGTGGTAATGGTTTCCAGCGGAGTGTTTTTCCTATGTTTAATTTTTTCTCCGAAAAGGCAGAGAAAAAAGAGATATGTCTGATAAGAGAGAGTTTTTTAATCGGTTAGCCAGTAACTGGGCAGAAAACGGCTCGGTTGAGGCAGAAAAACTCCAGCGAGTAGTCCAAGCAGCGGAGATTTCTCCTGGGCAGACAATTCTGGATGCTGGGGCGGGAACAGGCGTTTTGGTGCCTTTCCTATTAACGGTGGTTGGTCCTTCGGGTCGGGTTTATGCCCTTGATTTCGCGCCGGGGATGGTAGAAAAAATGACAAAAAGAGGCTTCCCGAAAAACGTAACAGTTATCCTCGGGGATATTCACCAGACTAACTTTCCCGACAAGTTTTTTGACCGAGTGATAGCCAATGCTTCTTTCCCTCATTTTTCTGATCAGCGGGTGGCTTTGAAGGAAATCCACCGAATTCTCAAAAAGGGAGGAACCTTGATTGTTTCCCATCCAGCCGGTCGGGAATGGGTAAACCAACATCATCGACAGATGGCCCAGGTGGCTGAAGATGTGGTTTTTCCGGCCCCGGTTCTGGCGGGGTTGCTTCAGCAGGCTGGATTTGTCCCCTCTTATTTGGTGGATGAACCGGAATTTTATTTAGTGGCAGGCAAAAAGGCTGGATAGCGGCAGTTTCCGGTGCGTCCTTTTCTAACCAACAGATTTAGGGTAAGATAATAGAGGGGAGATATGTCACAACTAGTTCGTTTTGGGGTGGCGCTGGAGAAGAATGTTTTGAAAGAATTTGACCAGTTAATTCGCCGCCGGCACTATCCCACCCGTTCCAAAGCCATCGGGGATTTAATCAGAGCAGAACTGGTGAACCAGCAGTGGGAGTCAGATATCCTGGTTACCGGAGTGATTGCCTTAGTTTACGACCATCACCGGAGAGACCTGGTTAATCATTTGGTTGATGTCCAGCACCAGTTTCACCCGCGAATCATCTCCAGCCAGCATGTTCACCTTGACCATCATCATTGTCTGGAGATTATTGTCGCTAAAGGAAGAGCCAGAGAGGTGGAAGAATTGGCTAATCTTCTCCAATCTGTTAAAGGGGTCAAATTTGGTTACCTGGTTCGGGCTACGACCGGAAAACAGCTTTAGATGGCTAAAAGCCTAATTCCTTTTTTTGAAGAACTGAAAAAGCAGTATGGGCAGCCTTCTGGACAATGGGCTTTGTGGTGTAAGCGGCCGAAGAACTGGGCGGAGAGAGAACAGGTAGCGATTGAAGCTATTCTCACCCAGCGAGCAAACTGGCTTAATGTCCAGCAGGCTGTGGAAAACTTAGAGAAGGCCGGTTGTCTCTTGCTACGAGATATAGTGGAGATGTCGCCAGGACAACTGGAAAGGTTGATTCGTCCATCCGGATTTTATCGGCAAAAATCTGTTCGGCTCTTAACCTTGGCAAAGGTGATTGAAAAAGATTCCGGCGGTTTGAAAAGGCTTAAAAGCCTGCCGGTAGGAAAAGTTCGTCAGCAGCTACTTTCTATTTCGGGAATAGGTCCAGAGACGGCGGATGATATTTTGCTTTATGCTTTAGATAAGGCAGTGTTTGTGGTTGATGAATACACCAGAAGGTGGGCAAAACTTTTCGGCTTTCCGGGAGAGTCCTCCTACTCTAAACTCCAGGAATTTTTTCAGGAGAGATTGCCCCAGGATTACCGGGTGTATCAGGATTTTCACGCCTTGATTGTCATTGACGGGAAGGCACGAAGAGGAAAGAAATGTTTAAGCGAGGCATAGCAACCTTCACTCTGGATACCGGTGTTTGCCCTCGGTGGCTTTTTGACCGAATGAAAAGATTGGCTGGCTGCCTGATAGAAGTAATTGTGGAGGAATTCGGGCCTGAGGAATTTGTTCGAAGATTAGCCGACCCGGTCTGGTTTCAGTCCTTGGGGACGGTTCTTGCTTTTGACTGGAATGCTTCAGGACTGACGACAACTCTTACGGCTGCTTTAAAAGAGGCTGTCC